>CANJVG010000004.1 GCA_947478005.1 Bacteroidota bacterium | reverse complement strand
CCGTTCAAAACAAAAGATGCCGAGTTAAGACATACGGTATCTTGTGATGCCGATAAGGTAAAGCTAACTGCAGGTAGTGAATTTACAGTTAATACAACTGAGTCCGAAGTATACACAGTGCCTTGGTGTTTAACCTGAAGAGAATAGGTGCCGGCTGTAAGGGCATTATATTGAGGTAGTGTTTCTCCGCTTATCGCTACATTGTTTTTAAACCACTGAACTGTATCTGTAGACACATTATCTGTTCTGAATCTGGTAGTATCGCCTTCGCAAGATTGAAGGTCGCGTCCAGGATTGATATACGCTTTGAACGCGGTATCAAGACCTATAAAACTCACGGCATCTAACCACATTTCAGATTCTACAATACTCACTCTGGAAGAAGTAGAAACACCCTGAAGCAATAAGGTATCAGGTGCAAAGTTGGAGTGGTAAACAATTTTTTCGGTAAACAAGGTAAAGGTAGAATGGTCAACAATCGGCACAATTATATTGCCAATAACCTGACGGCCATTTGGAGTCCAACGGGTCAGTGTAACCGCTACATTGCCTGTATCGGTACCACCAGGGCCGCTGGTAAACTTAGATGCGAAACGAATAGAATCCGGACGACTGGTATAAGGTAATCCGAATACGATTGGTCTTTGGTTTTGAATATCGAGACCAAGAGAACCTAAGCTTACAACACCCGGAACGTCAATGTCACCAATGATAGGTGCCGTGATAGTTCTGGTAACCAAGTGCACTGAACTGGTACCTGAGTAAACGTTTACCGGTGTGGTATCTCTATCAGCTGTATGTGGATCCGGTATACCTAAAGGCAATCCGGTAATAACACCATCCGATGTTCCCCAACTGGTTGGGTTACCATTGCTACCCCAGTTTTCGAAACTTCCATTCGGAATAGCGGTTTGGGCAAAACTCAGATTAGCCAGTAAAAAAACAAATGCAGAGAAGGAGAGAATTTTTTTCATGTTTATAAATTTTGCGCGAATGTAACAAGTACATGGAAAAAGTACGAACCGGTTTGGGAAGTATTAACTGAATGACCAAAAGACAATTCTGTGTTCCGGCTTACTTATCCTTTCTCGTTTCCGAAAAAATATGATTTTCGCCCCCGTTTACAATAACCAATTAATACTAACCATTAATATCTATTCTATGAGTACTCCAGTTCGCGATTTTATCACCCACCATTACCGTCACTTTAATTCAGCAGCCTTGGTAGATGCCGCTAAGGGCTACGAAACCCATTTGGCCGAAGGTGGCAAAATGATGATTACGTTGGCAGGTGCCATGAGCACTGCCGAGTTGGGTATCTCTTTAGCCGAAATGATTCGTCAGGATAAGGTGCAGATAATCTCCTGCACAGGTGCCAACCTTGAAGAAGATTTGATGAACCTGGTGGCACATTCACATTACAAGCGCGTGCCGAACTATCGCGATTTATCGCCACAGGAAGAATGGGAACTACTCGAAGGAGGTTTCAACCGTGTGACCGATACCTGCATTCCTGAGGAAGAAGCCTTCCGCAGATTGCAAAAGCATATTCATGAACTGTGGAAAGATGCTGACAGCAAGGGCGAGCGCTATTTACCGCATGAGTTTATGTATAAAATGATTTTGAGTGGAGTGCTCGAACAGTATTATGAAATCGACCCGAAGCATAGCTGGATGATAGCTGCGGCTGAAAAGAATCTGCCTATCATCTGTCCGGGATGGGAGGACAGCACCATGGGTAATATCTTTGCTTCTTACTGCATTAAGGGCGAGATGAACGCCACCACTGTGCGCGGTGGAATTGAATATATGGTTTGGCTGAGCGATTGGTATAGAAAGAACAGTGGCGGAAAAGGCGTTGGTTTCTTCCAGATAGGCGGGGGCATTGCCGGAGATTTCCCTATCTGTGTGGTGCCGATGATGTATCAGGATTTGGGTTGGACTGATGTTCCTTTCTGGAGCTATTTCTGCCAGATTTCTGACTCTACTACTTCTTACGGTTCTTATTCGGGCGCTGTGCCAAACGAAAAGATTACCTGGGGCAAACTGGACATCAACACCCCTAAGTTTATTGTAGAAAGCGATGCTACGATAGTAGCGCCTCTTATCTTTGCTTACCTGCTGAAATGGTAGGGAGTGATTGGATGATTTGGTAATTTGGTGATTTGATGATGAATACAAATTGGTCGGTCATTTTATTACTACTGCTTTCTACCTGTAATCAACCACAGAAATCAAATCCGGTTCAGCCTAAGGGCGAACTGGCTTTTTTGTTGCAATACAATAACCGGCTGCCGTGCGATGTTGGTTTTATGACGAACCATATTATGGAGCGAAGGGTTTCGAATCTTTTGAAGGAACGCTACGAAGCTTTTATGCTGGCGCAGAAGGAAGAACAGCCACTACAGGTAGACACGGTACTACATACCATCACCGCCCGCTTTACCAAACCAAACCAGCAACTGCTAGAACTGATACTGGTGGATGTAGCCAATGATGCTTTATGGATAGATTACCACGCACCCGACACGGTGCTGCATTATGCCGATAGGGTTTCTATTGAGAGGCCCGAGTAAGCAGATAACTTTCTGCGAAGCACGGAACCCAGACCTATGGCAAACTCAATTTTAGCGGCTGCTTTTCTGTCCTTCGTTGATGATGTCATCAATATATTTTTTTACTCTGTCCATAAACTGCGGATAAACTTTTTTCAAGTCGCCAAGTGTTGAATACTTATTCCAAATATGTTTTTTGTCAGGATTTTGTTTGATGCCAGGAAGTAACGAAGCAGTGTCTGCTGCAAAACTGTAACTGATGTCCATTGGCAATTGCAACTTCTCAAACTGTCCTCTTGAGAAACCTAAATAAAAAAGTCCGCCTCTGTCAATATTTACGATGCCAATTTTTACACCGCTACCTTGTGGGTCGGGAAGTTTGATACTGAAACTGCCAGAGTTCCATTCAATGTAAAGTCCTAAGTCCTCGCTGTCTTTGATGATTTGTTTTGCAAAGTCAACGGTTTCTTTATTGGTGTTTTGTTGAAGTTGCTCAACAAAATCTTGTGCGGTAATTGTCAGTCGTTTTTGTGCTTGCGTTTGTTGCTTACTTGTTTCTGTTCCTAAGTCCGTTTCAATATTCACTTTCAAGTCCGCTGAATAGTTGCCTTCAATTCTGACAATTGCTCTTGTAATTTCTCTTGTCCGTGTTACGAGTTGCGGAATTACAACTAGCGAATTGTCAGTTTGGTTGAGTTTGTAAACCTGAAGCTCAACTAATGCTAACGTGAAATAAAGTTGTGGTGTCTGTGTTAGATACTCAACCATATCTTCAACGCTTTCACGAATGCCGTCACCAACGATTAAGAGCAAAAATCGTCCACGCTTTAAGTTCTTGCTTATGTTGTCAATAAAAAATCTTTCGTCAGCCTCGTCAAGTTCTGTGTGCTTGCGAACTGTTGCTAAAAGTCCGTCAGAGTTGTTGTTGTAAAGTTGGTTATACTGTTTAACTGCATTGTCAAGGTCGGTGTAAGTCCACTTGTTTAACTCCTTTGCGTAATCAAGAATTTGTCCGACAACTTCACGTCTTGCCTCTGGGTTACGCCAAAGTTTAGTTTCAACTATTGTCAAGTAACCGTCAGGCGAAATAAATAAATTGTCAATGTAACCAACTGTCGTGGAAATCTCTCTGCCGATGGAAATTGGAGGAGTAAAGCCAGTGTCAATTTCGCTAATTGGTAAAATGTCGGGGTTGTTGTGAATGAGTTTTTGTATCCAGTCCTCGTTAAATGCTTTAGCGTCTAAGGCAATACGCTCAAGTCCATTTGACTTGTCGTCACGAATTAAAATTGGTTGTCCGTTTCTTCTATTTCCTCTATTTGTCATCATGTTTGTTTAAAGTTTAAGCTGTCGCACAATGTTGCCCCTCACATTATAATATGCGCTACTAAAATAATTTTTATAGCGTAGGTATGTCTGATAATATTTCCCTTCCCTTCCTTCCATAGCTTCGCCACCTGCAAAATAATTCTTGCATAGAGCCATTCAATATTAAGGGTATGGGCTTACAGGTTTTTCAGTAGTTCTTCAACCGTTGTGCCAAACACTCCAGCCAAAGCAAGGTGCCCAGTGGTGTAGGTTTTTTGAACATCGCGCTCGATGCGTGAGATAGTGCCCACCGAGCAGTTACACTCGTTTGCAAGCATACCCTGTGTCATGAGTATTGGGTGACCCATCAGGTCAAGTGCAATTTTTTCTTCGCGAAGTCTCTTTGTAGGTTCCCCGAAAGTTTCTACAACTGTTAGATTACTCATGGTTCTTCTTTTCAGTATACTGAAAAGTGGCATTTATTACATAGAAACACCCGCATTTCCTTAAGATTCATTCCTTCTGGCTCCGCAAATTGTTAACCTTGAACATTAATTCTGCCACCCAAAGGCCTCAGTTTTGCCTCTAACCCCAACTCCCATCGCTCTATACCCACCTGTTCGTTCAACCACCTACAATAAAGGCTTTCGAAAAAGGCAATTCAAAAACAACCCCTTTCCCATTCCTTTTAACTAAATATCGGCCATAAAAACCCAAAACCATTATCACTTTTCATCACGACTATTATCATAGTTGGTTCTAACTATGATGATAGTTGCAAGTAACCATTATCATAATTGGTTCTAACCATTATAATAGTTGCGGTCCACCATCATCATATCGGGTCCTCACCCTATCCATATT
Source organism: Bacteroidota bacterium (assembly GCA_947478005.1). Taxonomy (GTDB): domain Bacteria; phylum Bacteroidota; class Bacteroidia; order Chitinophagales; family LD1; genus Bog-950. The sequence goes on along the minus strand of CANJVG010000004.1, from coordinate 64,968 downwards.
TCCGTCAATTATTAGCATATTTGTAAGCATTAATACCTCCTTTATCAAACCGCTAAACCAACTACACCATGAAATCCAGATTATTTACTCTTCTGTTTTTAGCCGGCCTTCAGCCCCTAGTAGCTCAGTTTTGTTTTCAACCCAGGGTAGCCTATCCGGTGGGCACCAACCCCAGTTCGCTATGTCATGCCGATTTTAATGGCGATAGTATTACCGATTTGGCAGTGGCTAACCGTGCAGGCACGGTCTCTGTGCTGTTGGGCAAAGGGGCGGGCGTATTCGATACTTCTACTTACTTTCAGGTGGGCTATCTGCCCTATTCTATTACCGCTGCCGATTTCAACAACGACAGCCTGACCGATTTAGCCACAGCCAATCTTGGCCCCTGGGATGTGTCAGTCATTTTCGGCAACGGAGCAGGTGGTTTTGGTACCGATACTTCCGCCTTTGGTGTTTCGTCACCGAAGGCCATGGTTACGGCCGATTTTAACCGCGATGGCAATGCCGATTTAGCAGTTACGCATTATGGCCTGGTGGAGGTGGCTCTCGGAAACGGGGCAGGTGGCTTTGCGGCACCGCTCAGCGTTGCGGTTGGCAGTCCTGTTTCGGCACTTACCACAGCCGATTTTAATGGCGACACCATTCCCGATTTAGCGGCCGTGGGCGCATCCAGTGTAGCCATTCTTTTGGGCAATGGCCTTGGTGGTTTTGGCGGGGTCAACAGTTTTGCCATTGACACTTCTCCCCTATCCATCATCAGTGTCGATTTGACCCACGATGGCAAGGCCGACCTGGTTACCTGCAATATGAAGAATAATATCACGGGTAATATTTCGGTATTGTTGGGTACCGGCAGCTTTGCAACGGTTACCAACTACTCTATCAATTCATCAGTAGTGCCGCGGGCCCTTTGCAGTGCCGATTTTGATGGCGATGGAAATGTAGATTTAGCCTTAGCTGTTGTACGGGGCAATACCGTACCCTTTGTGTCCTTGATACCCGGAGATGGTTTGGGTGGTTTTGGCGCGCCCACTCTGTTGGATGTAGATTCTTTTCCCAACTCCATCATCAGCACCGATTTCAATAAGGATGGCAAACCCGACCTGGCCGTGGTTTCGGTGTACAGCAATATCAATACAGGATTTGTAGATGTGTTGTTGAACTGCAGCACTACCACCGCCATACCGGATGCCGGTTTTAATAACAGCGACCTGCTCGTTTATCCAAATCCTACGAACGGAAAATTCAGAGTAAATTATAGTGACAATAGCGGGCATTACGTTCAATCAATAGCGGTTTATAACCTATTGGGCGAAACAGTTAATGACTTGAATGAAACCCTTTCTGCCTCCTACACCGATATAGATTTAAGTCAGGTAAGCAGAGGCATCTATTTTGTAAAAGTACAGTTGGCCGACAAAACTTATACCCAAAAGATTTGTAAGGAATAAGCGGTCAGAGGGTTCTTGAGTCATGTAACCTTTCAGGGTTATAAAGGCCTGTAATACCTTACTCGACATTCAGCTATATCCTTTCTATAATTACTTTTTAATTTCACCCCGTGAAAAAAGCAACCCTCTTCATCCTGCTTGCCGTGTCAGCAGTCTATACTTTCTCGCAAACTGTAACCCGACCAAAACTAATTACCGGCCCTATAGTAGGTTCGGTAACTAAAAACTCTGCTAAAGTCTGGATTGCCTATAGTGGCAAAGGACAGAATGTTCTGATTCTTGGTGATACTGCCGAAAAACGGGTTTACTATCCCACCAACCTCAGCTATATTACCAATAAAAAAGGCGAAGTAGCCCTTACGATGGATTTCACAGGTCTAAAACCTGACCATACCTACAATGTATTAGTCTCTATAGATGGATGGGGCGCTAATGCCAAATACTATTTCAAAACTCAAGCTGACACCGTGGTTAAGGATTTCAATTTTCTGCTCGGCTCCTGCGCACTGATGATGCCGGGCATTACCCGTGCAGTTTTCCCCGGTGGTGCGGCCTGGATTTATACCCGGATGAAGAAAAAGCAAAGCGATTTTATGGTTTGGCTGGGCGATGATGTTTATTACTGGAAAAAGAGCTACAGTAGTTTTGATGGCATGTTTAACTACAATATTCGCTTGCGCAAAACCTTCCGCAAGTATCGCGATTTCCTGTCTACCACTCCCCAGTACGCTATTTGGGATGACCACGATTATGGACCAGACAACTCTGACAGACGATTCACGCTAAAAGATTCCTCGCTCAAAGTGTTTAAGGGCATGTGGCCCAATACCTACCCGGAAGGCGATCAATTCAAAGGCAACTACTTCAACTTCCGTTACTATGATGCCGAATTCTTTATGTGCGATGATCGTTATTCCCGCGCTCCTGATGGCGATTCATTAGGCGACTTTTTAGGCGAAAAACAGATGATATGGCTCAAGAACAAACTGCAGATGAGCGATGCTTCTTTCAAATTTATTGCCATTGGTTCGCAGGTCATTAACGATAATCATTTCGGAGAATCGTATGCCACTTATCCGCGCGAGCGAAACGACCTGCTCGATTTCATAGCTCGAAACAATATAAAGGGTGTTATTTTTTTAACAGGAGACAAACATTATAGCGAATTGAGTAAACGCGACTGGAAGGGATATCCAATGTACGATTTAACCTGTTCTCCCCTGACGACTCCACCCCTTCCGCGAAGATTGCTCGGAGCATATCACAATGAGTATAGGGTAAAGGGAACGGACTACGCCAAAAGAAACTTTGGCAGAATCTCCTTTAGCGGTGAAGCCGGCAACCGCAATATGACCATTGATATTTTCGGCAGAAGCGGACACAAACGCAGAACGGTCGTACTGAATGAAAAAGAGATGATGAGAAAATAATTTTTCATGCTCAGCTATTATCTACTTGCTCCCATTCTTCTTTTTTTTTCCTACTTGCCTTCAGTTATTTTATATCGTATGGCAGAGGGGATTGCCTGGTTCCTCGAACATATACTTCACTACAGAGAAAAGGTGGTGCTGGGGAACCTCCAAAAATCATTTCCTGAAAAACCGGAAGCAGAATTAAATAAAATAGCCTCCCAAAGTTATCGCCACCTGGCTTATCGTATTGTAGAAACAGTGAAGTGCTTTACTATTACTGCCGAAGAGGTGCAGGCAAGGGTTCATATTGAGAATCCCGATATGATTAGCGACTGCTATAAAGCCGGAAGGCAGGTAGTGTTAATGGTGGGTCATATTGCCTCTTGGGAGTATGGCGGTTACAAAGCAAGTCTCTATTATCCCTATAAGACCTGTGCGGTGGTGAGCTTAGTCAGCAACCCTTATTTCAATCGCATGATTCAAAGGTCCAGAGGTAAGTTTGGCATGCACCTGATAATGCAGCGCGACAGCAAGGAGTTTTTTGCAATGGAGCTGAAAGAATTGACTATGAGTATACTTATCAGCGATCAATCACCTACCAATTTGAAAACTGCTTGCTGGACAGAATTTATGCATCAGGATACAGCCTTCTTTACCGGGGCAGAGCGCTATGCGCGACTGCATAACTGTGTGGTTATTTATCCTAAAATAGTGGAGACAAAACCGGGATGGTACTCTACTGAGTTGATTAAGATTACCGATTCGCCTAACGAACTACCGGAGCATGAAGTGACCAAAAGATATGTCAGCATCCTGGAGCAACACATCCGTCAACACCCTGCTGATTGGCTGTGGAGCCATAAGCGATGGAAGCATAAGCGCAGCGACCAATTGTCATAGAATTGTCATAATTCCAAAAAAATGCTAACGCAGATACTATTTGACTAAACCAGCCGTTATCTGATTAAGTCAGACGGTTATGAATCAAGTTAAAACAGATTGTAGCAGTATAGAAAAACTCCATAACGAGTGGCTTATGAGTTTATGTGCCTATGAGGAAGAACTGTTGCATATAGATGCCATTACAAAGCAATTGCAAAAGAGCACTCTTGATTTGCACTATCAACAGTGTTTAACTGAATATCGCAATCAAATCGTATTGCAGAGCGGGCTTATGGCCAAATTGCGTGATGAGGTGCAGGAGTGGAACAAAATCTTTTTGCACCGTGAAGACAAGAAGTTGATTACACTTTCAGAAATAATTCAAAATAACCGTATTCGTGATAAGGTGCGCAAAGCAGAACAGTCAATTTTTACATTAAAATACCAAGTCAATAAACTTCTCTCCTTAGCCTCATAAAGGCTTCCTTTGTTAGTGTGTCAGGAGCCTGCACGTTCTGTGCAGGCTTTTTTTATTTTCTTTAGTGAACATTTAGTGCGTCCAATTTTTTACGGTATTGAGCTGCCACGCGCATTTGGTCTTCATAGGACTTTGAGAACAATGAATATCCATTCAGCTCCGGATTGGCGCAGAAATATAAGTAGTCGTGCACTTCGTAATTCAACACGGCATCTATCGATTTTTTGCGGGGCATGCAGATGGGGCCCGGAGGAAGCCCGGCATATTTATAAGTGTTATAAGGCGTGTCGAAACTCTTGTGGTAAGAGGTTACCCTTTTTGCATCAAAATCTCTTAGTGCAAATACTAACGTAGGGTCAGCTTGCAATGGCATACCAATTTTTAAACGATTCAAATAAACTCCGGCAACTGTCGGCAATTCCTTATCCCGAATTACTTCCTTCTCGGTAATGGAAGCCAACGTAGTAACCTCCGTTGGAGAAAGATGCAGTGCTTGGGCTTTTTCCTGGCGTTCTACATTCCAAAATTTCGTATACGCTTCATGCATCTTGTCAAAGAAATTATCAATACCGATATTCCAATAAAACTCATAATTATCTACAATGAAGCGCGAAAGAATTTTGGCAGTGTCAGATTTATACCTGGCACAAAACGTTTCATCATTCAGTTGGTCGATAATAGATTGTGAATCGAGTTCCAGAGTTCTGGATACCAATCCGGCAAACTCCTCTTTGGTTCTGATATTATAGATAACCAAGGTTACCGGTGTTTGCCAACCCAAACGAAGCATGTTTATGATTTGCCGATTGTTCATACCAGCACTAAAGGTATAGTAGCCGGACTTTATATTGGTCGGGTAATGTTTCCAGTTACTGACCAAATCAAAATTGAAGTCGTTCTTCAATACTTGTTTGTCACGCAGGATTCGAAGCACAGATTCATAGTTTGAACCTGTAGGGATTTTAATCGATATCTTTTTAGTGCCGTTAATGTTGGGGCTTACCAATACATAATAGGCGAATGCCAATCCCGCCACACCAGCAATAAACAAAAGCACGAAGAGCTTTTTAATCATAGAGTTCAACTAAACAGAATTATTTCTGCTCAACGCAATGTTACAAAGCTATTTGAAAATCAATAGTCCTTATAAAAAGCAAACGCCATCCCCCATAAAAAGGGATGGCGTTTAATAAATCGAAAGGTTATTTCTTTCCGAATGTGCGCATATAGTTAATGATGCTCCAAACATCATCTTCCTCGCTTATTTTCTTGGCAAAGGAAGGCATTTCATCTCTTCCCTTATTAATCTTGTAGAAAAGTGCGCCATCCGTTTGACTTTGAAATTTACTCTGCGTAAAATCACTAAGTTCGCCTTTTAACTCTGTTGCTTTGGGACCATCTCCTTCCCCTGTTTTACCATGGCAAGATTTGCAATGCTTAGCATATAAAACAGCACCGGCATCTATACTTGCCTTATCTGATTTCACGGCATTCTTAACGTTCTTGTCGGTATCAGGCACTTTCCATTCTCCTCCTGCATAAGAGAAAGAGAGAAGACCTAATACAACTACTCCTGAAAAGGAGACTACCATTACTTTGATTGATTTTTTCATTTTGTTTATTGTTTTTGAGTTAGAAAATAGTCTTAATTATATGGATATAATAAAGCGTAGAGTTAAGTCAAGTATCGTGCCACCAAAGCACGCGATTCTTAAACTACTAACTTTTGATATTGCTCAGTTTTTTGATTTTGAATAAGCCATAAACAATGTAGCACAGGTACCCCCAGATGCCAATCAAAATTGCGTTTATAACAATAACCATAAACCAAGGTGCGTTATTTCGAGATCCAATCAGTGACCGTGCTGCAATCGGATTATCTTCTGCCATAGTTCTTTGTCCCCATGCGATAATTTGTTCATTTTGCACCGTACCATAATTATCATCTTCCTCTAACTTCACTACAATTACCAGGTTACCATCTTTGTCACCCTTTATGTCATTTGGGAAATTGACAACAACCTGACCGGAGTCATTCGTGTAATTTATTTCCTCACCAAAAGGGAGATAGCCTATTGCCCGTTTTACCAGGAATTTCAAAGGTATTTTAACCCCGGGAATCATCTTACCGTTAGATTCATCAAAACATGTTACCGAAGCTTTGACAGTTTTTGTGGAGTCGTTCTCTTTTTCAAGTTTAACATCGATGACAGCGCTCAATGCAGACACATCTGCCTCCTGCGATTCATATTTGCTATCCTCCTCTACTCGACTATAAAACTTATAATGACCTGCAGAGTCTTTAAATCTATTCGCATCTTTATCGTCCATCAGCAATGTAGTCTGTCCTTCCTCATCAGCGGTTTGTTTACCAAAAACATTTGCATAATCAGCATCCGTATAAAAACCAATGGTAGCACCTGCACAAGGGGTTATTTCCTTTCCCTTTTTCACAAAAGCCTTAGCCTTGATTTCATAGGCACCACCCATATGCTTAATATAGGTAAGTCTCAATTTGGGCGAGGCCTTATCAGCCGCTAACAAAGTATTGCCTACTATAGTTAGCGGAAACAGAAGGAGTACCACTTTTATAAGTTTTTCGGTTCTGGATTTAATCTTAGTAGGGTTAATGTGTGCATGGTCGATTCCTTCTTCTTCCGCAATTTCCCACATACTTATAAAGGGAAGATATCTGAATAGAATAGTGATAATAAGCAGAGAGCCGGCCAGTGAAGCAAGAGTAATAGACCATTCATTCCAAGTGGGTATATACTGAATTGCTTTCGGCACGCCATTGCGTTCAACTGCTGGAAGATAAGGATGAAACAAGGTAGGTATAACAATCAGATAACGCTTAAACCAAGCGCCTACTATAGTCATATTAGCTACTATAAATAAAGGCCATGGCTTTCTTCCTTTCTTGAACAGCATAACAACTACCGGAATAAGTACTCCGAATATCTGTACTCCCCAAAACATCGGTGCAAAATTTCCTACAAAAAGATCTTCAATCAAGCCTCGTTCTCCACCCATCATCTTAAATGCCGGAGTCAGGTACTCGTTAATAGTAAAGTAGGTATAAATCAAGGAAAGCATAACGAGCAATTTGCCCATTTTATCAAACAAATCATCCGTAATGTACTTTTCCAATTGATAGTGCCTTCTGGCCACAAACATCAGTGAAATAACCGATGCCGCCCCGACAACAAACGCTCCAGCCACGAAGTAAGGTCCAAAATTAGTACTGTTCCACCCTCCACGAAGTGTAGAAGCAAACAACCACGATGTGACTGTGTGAATACCTAAAGCAACCGGTATGATAATAATGGCCAGGGTTCTAACCGATTTATGTAAAATATCGTATTGCTCTTCGCTGCCTTTCCATCCAAGTGAGAGAATGCTGTACAACCTGTGCTGCCATTTAGGTAATCCTTTCATATTTTCACGAAGAATAGCCAAATCAGGAAGCAAAGGAATATATAACAAAAGAGTGCTGATAGCAAGATAAGTGGTTACTACCAATACATCCCATACAATTGGAGACTGAATTCTACCATGAGTAAAGAGATTGAATATGCGGTCAGGCCTGCCCATATCTACAATGATAATAAGACCGGCAAAGGCGATATTGGCAACCGCGATTATTTCAGCAATTCTGGTAAGAGGAATACTCCATTTAGCATTGCTCAGTTTCAGAATGGCACTAATAAGCGAGCCTACAAGGCTGATGGCTACGAAAAACACGAAATTCGAAATATAAATACCCCAACTTACCGAGTTGCTCATGCCGGTAATGCAAAGACCATCTCTTAACTGAAAATAATACGAAACCAATCCATTCAGAATGACCACACACAAAAGTGCTGTCCATAACTGACCGCTGATTCCGAACTTTCTGGGCTGAAGATCTCTGGTGAGCTCTTCTATGCTAATTTGGGCTTCCATTTGATTTTAGATTTAATGTTATTTTTTGCCGTCTACCTTTTCATCCAGTTGCTTATCGGTTTCGTTAAACGGAACCATTCTGTCAACTGCTGGTAGATAATACACACTGGGTTCCGTGCCCAAATCCTCCATATAGCGATATCCGGCTTTATTCTTAACCAATTCAGAAAAACGGAAAGTTTCGCTTCCATTGGTTACAGTATCTTCATTCTTGTCGCCTACAAAATAAACTCCGTTAGGGCAGGCTTCTGCACATGGTGTAAGTTTGCCAATGGAAAGCATATCGGGACAGAAATCACATTTCTCTACAGTTCCCATTTTTCTCGGCAGGCCTAATTCGGGGTCATAGGCCATGTTTAGTATATCTATTTTCTGTTCGGGTTCATTCCAGTTAAATACTCGGGTAGAGTAAGGGCAGGCTGCCATACAGAACCGACAACCGATACACCGTTCGTTATCAATCAACACAATTCCATCCTCACGCTTAAAGGTGGCATCTACAGGACAAACCGATACACAAGCCGGACGGTCACAGTGGAAGCATGTTTTGGGCATCCAGTACGGGGCAGTGTCTGGGGCATCTTTCATTTCATACACATTCAAATAGGCAGGGTCTTCAGGCATATCGTGGTGTTTGTTACATGCCCGTTGACAAGCTAAAGCATGTTTGCAACGGGCTAGGTCGATGACCATTACCCATTTACGTCCTTTCACACCTTCCCTTGCCTTCAATTTATTGACGTTGGTTTGCTCGCTGAGAGATTGAGTAGAAAGCGTAAGAGAGGCTTTGTCCACTTCCATTAATTTTCCATCAATGGTAAGTACTTTCACTTTTTCACCTGCCTTGGCAGCACCTTCTGCTCCTACTCCAAGCGGTGAACTGTATAAAGCCGTGATGGCACTTGTTACAGCAGTGAATTTTATAAAATCCTTCCGTGAAAATTTATCTGATTCCATGATACCTGATTTTTAAAGGTGATTGGTGGTAGGTTCTTAAAAGTCCCCCTCACCGATTGTGAGAGGAACTTTTGAGAGCAATGGCCGGAGGCTGAATTCTCTTTTTAAACTACAATAACCACAACCTCGACATATTGAACCCTATGCAGAAGGCCCCTTTCTTATAATCATTCTGATTATAGAAGTTGTTTACCTGCGGAATTAAATAGCTGAAGTTAGAGAAGGTAACCTGAAAGTCGTGGCCTGCTGTAGCAAACTCAAGACCGATGCCTAAATTAGGGTGAGGATTATCGGTAAGGTGCTTAGTCAGCGGTTGGTCGTAGTTAATGAGTATTCCAATCTTATCCGTGAATTTGTAACGCGCCATTACAGACACAGCAAAGTGCTCGTTATTTCTCTTCGGTATTATTTCACCTTTGGTATTGATGTAGGCTTCTACATTATTAAACCATGAAACATCGGCTCCAACCTGTAGCGAGAAATGCTTTGTTATCTTGCGGGCAATCAAAATCTGTCCGAAGTAGGAAAGACGGTCAACCCCACGAACAAAGTTCTTCTTATTGCGTGAATCTACCGCTATATTTCCGAACACGGTAATGCTCAAAGGCCAAATTCCTTTTCCTTTTTCCGACTGACGCATAAGCGCATATTTGCCGTTAAAATCCCAAGTCAGGTTATACTTATTAAATCCCCAACCCAAGGCCAAATTATCGCAAGGCACTCCGCTCATACCAATACGTATATTGGCTGCACTGAATATACCCAGAAAATCTTTATAACCATTAGTAACCACACCAAACCGGTGTTGCAGGTCGAAGGAGATAGACTTTTTACGGTTTACAATAACACTCTGATTGTCCAACACATAGTTGTCGTCAAAGGTGTATTTAACGGGTTTCATAGCCCGGAATTTCTCCATCAGCTTACCACAGTGTTTAGCTCCGGTGCTATCAGCCACCGCACCCTCAGCCAACAATCCGTTCACACCCGCTGAAAGGAGTAAAAAGATAGCCATAAGCTGTAAGCGTGGCCTCATTTTCATTTTCATATTTTTCATACTTCTGATTTTAGTTGTTTAGAATTCTAATTGTTTTTAGCACCTTGTTTTATCCACGCCAGCACATAGGCATTGAGGTTACCTGGGTTAGTACTTGCTCCCATCGGCATTGCAGGGCTAAGCTTACCGGTTAAGAACTGGTATAGTTCGCTGTTTTCCGGATGGCTGACATTGATATAGGCAGCATCGGCTTTCAACGAATTATAAGCTTTAGCACTGGTTAAAACCGGTGCTTTACCTCCATCATTATGACAGCCACCTAAAGCGCAGTTTTTGGTAAAAAGAGGAACCAGGTCCTTTTTGAAAGAGACTGTTTTCGTAACCACTGGCTGAATAATCACCGTGTCGTCTTTTACACAACTTGCCATAAACAACAAGCCTATTATAACCGCTGTTATTTTTATATTTCTCATGATTAAGTTGTTGTTTTGATTCGAAGATTTGAAGACCTCTGCCCCTTCATATTTAAGGCACCAGGTCCTCAAATCTTCAAATGGTTAACCTCCTTATTTTCTAAAGTGTTGTGTCAAACCGGCAACTATAGCATGCTGTCCGTTAGCACCCATAAACATCACCCCAATACCGAATGGCAAGTCTTCTAAGGGAGAGAAGTCAACATCATTTTGAGTGTCGGCAGTTTTTAAGGCGCGTTTAAACAACATTCTCCAACTTGAACCGGTGTAGTACTGATTCATTGTTACATCAGCACGGCTACCGGTGTAAATATCGGCTACGGTGCTTGGAATACATTTAGCACCGTTGCCAGAACCGATTTGTTTGTAATCGCTTCCTGTAGCAGGGTCAACGGTTGAACCATCAGCCAAAGTAAGTACTCCAAAAGTGTCAACAGCAGTAACTTTTTTGCATTTGCTCATAGTATCTGATATCATAATCAGACTGCCTGTATAGTTTCCATTAGGGTCTAACCAGATAGGAACGTTTACTTTATTGGTAGAACCAGTAGTACCTGTTAATTGAAGCGATTGACGATTGGTGAATCCACCATCGGCAGCATACCCCGGTGAGCGAAGTGCAGGAGGAACTGTAGAGGCTGTTCCATTGCGTTCTTGCCAATCGTTGTGGAATTGATTTTTATCTAAAGTACCGCTTGCTGATGGATATGAACCTGCTCCGTCATCAATCCAAACATCGTTTGCCTGATTAAGCGCACCTCCTTGTAAAGTGCGGCATCTCCAGCAGTCCAATCTTTCGTTTGGCCCGTTGGTGTGCATGGTAGCACCTTCTGTTGCTGTGCCGGCTCCCCAGGTTGTTCTCTCATGACAGGTTGCGTAGCAGCTTAATGTGTTAAACTTCTGTGTAGAATGGTCGATATTCCATGCAAAAGTAAATCCGTCTTGTTGAAAAGGAGGACGGTAGCTGCCATCTGTATTCAAGGCTGGGCCACCTGTTTCCTGAGCCCAACGTTTTGTAGTTGAGTTAAAGTACCAAAGCGCGCTTGAATTATAAGCTCTTGGAGAGGTAAATTCAACTAAGTAGTAAATATTGTTAGCGTCATATAATGACTGGATAGTTACATCCGAAGAATTACCGATAAAACCATCAAATTCTACAGGCACATCAGGCACTACTGCCTTCACCTGCAATTTTGGGGCATTGTTCCAAACACTTTCAATACTTCCATCCCATGCATGGCCGGGACCCTGAGGCTGAAGAGTAGCTGTGCCGGGCACAGAATATAAAGTATCAGTAACTAATACCGGTGGAGTGGTATCCAGCACCTGATCATGTCTGGTGCAATAAGGTAGGGATAGAATAATTCCTACAGAGGCTGCGATGGCGATAAAGCCCTTTTTAATTCTTTTCATAAAGTTGTTTTTTGAAAAAATCGTTACTAAAATTTTGATAAGACGTTTAAAAAATTTCTCTAAAAATTCATCTTCTTTCGCTATAAATTTCAACAGCAAATAACCTTCGTTAACAGACAGTATAGCATGATTAAAATCACCTTTGATGATATTCTTTGTCAGAAAAAAAACTGGTTACTTGTTTTGTTTCTTATTCATCAATAGGCCTTGCTAAACTGCCGAAAATTTTAGCTTAATACGGCCAAATCCATAACTCTCGGAAAGGGTGCAAATGTGTGCCGGAGCGCACCATCGCCATTACACAATTCTGAAGAAGAATTGCAAAATTCACACATTCAGGTATGAGCAAAAATTCTTTATAGCCAACCTAAAAATCTGTGATTTGGCAAGAACGAGCCCAAATCCGACCATTTGAGCCTAAGTAGCTAATACCTTGAATTTATGTTTATTCCATTCATTGATTGTCTCACTACATAGAATACGAAGCTCACCCCATGGGATGAGAGGCCCAACCCACGGAATAAACGGCTTATTTGCAATGTTTAAGGTCGTAGCCAAACTTTCGAATGCATAATATGATAGCAACACCATCTTCCTTGTCAAATATCTAAGCTCCTCGTACTTTTAGGTTTACAAAGGGAATAACACCTTCGGGTGCTTTTTATATCTTTGGTATACAAAACCAAATCAGAATGGCTACCGAAAACAAAAACGAACCTAATCCCTGGAAGAAGTGGGGTCTCTTTTACTACGACCCTGCCGACCCGCGAATCATCGTTCCTAAACAGATTCCCATCTTCGGCTGGACCTTGAACTTTGCCAGCAAAATATCATGGGTAATCATGGTAGGTATAGTAGGTTTAATTGCCTGGGCAATCTATACGGGACAAGCGCATGTAAATATGCCGTAGCCCCCTTATTTACCTTCAGTAAATTGTATTTTGCCTGCCTTTTGACGGCTCTCTATTTAGCCGGTGCTATTTCGGCAGCAGGCAGATCATCTTTGCCTTTTTTCTTTTTAGGTGCCTTTGGTTTGCGCTTAGGTAGTAGTTCCGAAGGCTTATCAAACTCTCTTCGGTAAGAAAGCCCTACTCCTGTGCGATTGGTGTTGCGCGAGTTAAAGTAATCGTAATTAGTTCGGTTAAAAGCCTTGGCGCTCCAGCTTCCATCGGGGGTCAGAGCATATTGAATTTGAAAATCTCCCGTGGGTATCACAGTGCTTTTAGAAGTGGCAGTACCAGCGTCATAATTAGTAGAGTTCCCAAAATCAATATTGCCACCGGCATTTATCGTCAAGCGGTTATTCAACAATCGCTGCTGCAAGGCCAGCTGTAACTCTCTGCGGGTATCTAAGGTTTGCTGCGAGGTTTGAGAGCCGGTGTTGTTCGGGTCGGTGTAAGTAGTGGATTGGTCATACTGTCGGTAACCCAAATTAATGTCCAGATTTTGTAAGGCGCTGTTGCCTGTGTAGCCAAACAAATTGCTGAGATAATTGGAAAGCTGAGAAGACAGAAACTCGCTCACCGTATTGGCAGCAGTTCCGCCAGCATAGTTGCCTTTGCTTACTAAATCAGTAGCGCTGGCGTTAGCAGGCAAAAAACGATTCATCAACAACAAGCCAAACACTTGCTTATTCATATCCGACTCATTTGCTTTCAACTGGGTCAACCGCTGATCCACATAACTCTTAATCGTAGGGTCCGGGTCAATGGCTTTTATATCAAAAGCAATATTGGGCCGTTCAAGCACCCCTGTAAGATTTAACCACAACTGGATAGGAATACGGCTGCGGGCTGCCACTGAAGCGGGACTGTTTGCGTTGGGAGTACCGTTTGAAGTCGTAGATTGACTTTTAATATCCTCATCTATTAAATCGCTTACAGAACTTCTCAATTGATACACAGCATTTACATTCAACTGCGCTTTATAAACTTCTCCCGGAAAATAGATAGAGCTCCCCCGCTGAATATCGAACTTCTTATTGATAATGTTCTGCAGGGTAAAGAGATAACTTCCTCTGTCAATTTCATAATTGCCCGTTATAGTAGTGGCACCGTTTCGCGGAATTTCAATACGCAAAGAACCGCTACCATAGGTGGTCAGCATATCACCCGAAGCCGGGTCAAGAATAATGTCCATACGGGCATCAGGAGTAGCATCCAGTTCCAGAATAAAATGAACACCGCTAAGTTTTAATTGTGGGCTGATAACAACAGCCGTCTTTCGCTTGTCCTCATTATTCGTAAACCTGTAAAACCCATACTTATTAATTTCATAGGAAGAATTAATCGGAAGCTTACAATGAGTGCCGGGCTTTGTTTGCGCATAAGCCGATATAGTAGGGCTATTAATATCACCATCGAAACTAATCCTGCCTTTACCAAAGGCAATTCCATAAAAACCAGGACTCTGGGCAGCCGTGGTATTGATGAACTGACCGTTTTCTGTATTCACCTCAAGATCTAATGCAAACAAACGGAAGCTTTCGTGGTTGATTCTTCCGGTGCCATAAATAGGATTATTGTTTACATCGAAAATCGTAAGATTGCCAATATTAAAACCGTGGTCATCCAACAGCACCTTGTGTTTTTGAATACGATAAGTGGTATTCAGAAAAGAAACCGTTACCGTATCATTCAACAAAGTTACCGAACCGCCCAACAAAGGCTTTTTAAGTGTACCTCTTACCGTAGCATCCACCTCTGCATAGCCCCTGCAATTCTTTACATACCGGTCAAAAAATTTATAGTTTAGAAAGCTAAGACCGAGGTGCGGTGCCTTAACATCAATATTCAAATCGGGATGCAGGGGGTCGATAGAAACAGAACCATTGGCCTCCAGCAAATTATTAATACTCTTGACCGAAGCATGTATCTGAATCTTTTTACCGCTGTCGTCCAACTGCGACTGCAACTCAATATCGCCAATCAATTCCTTGCCCAACATAAATTCGTTTACCACCACATCGGCAAATACTTTCGGTTTATAGAACATATCTTCCACCACCAGCTTACCGTTCATGGCTCCGCTCATGTCCTTTATCTTCTTTGTAAATATTCCGGTAAAGTCACTAACATCGGTATTATCTAAGGTTAGCTTAAAGCAGGTAGACGTATCATCTTTTAAGTAACTGCTGATGTAGATTGTCTGGTCATAGGTACGAAAGGCTAAATTGTTGGTGACAATCTTTTTGCCTTCTACAAAAATTGAATTATTGGCATCAAAATGCCAGTTGTAATTACCCAACTTCACATCCGAAGGGTCTAAGCGCACTGTGGCATTGCCATGCTGCGGAGTAAGGAAAGCAGTAAGATTAGCGTAGTTGTACTTCTTCTTATCAGCCACCAACACATCAAACCGAACGTTATTATTATCCAGGGTTTTTATCAAAAGATTCACGGTATCGAGCATCAAGCTGTCGCCATTGTATACCTTGTCAATAGAACTGCGCAAATCAAGCATACCGTTATCGGCATGGGTATTAATGTTTGTTCGCAGAACATTATACGAACCGAAAGTCAACTCGGGGACAAACACGTTGAGATTAACCTTATGGTCAACGCTGTTAAAGTCACCCTTAATTCGCGAATTGCGGATTTTGTAAAAGCTCGGATGAATTATCTGTGTCAAATTACCCGGTTCATAAATCGCGAAATCGAGGGAGAAGTTTTGAGGAGTAGTGAACAAAGAGGTGTCAACGTAATCCTTCATGTAGGTATAGCGGGCAAAATTAAGTAAGGCTTTTGGCAGTTGCTGAAAACTGAAATTACCATGCAATTCGCCATCCATAAAGTCGGAATTGATGGTGATTTCCTTTTTGTCTGCCGCCAACAATTTGGCGTTAAGCGTGAATGAATTTATATGCGCTTCCACCGTGTCGCGGGTAATCGTCATATCATGCAGATCAATCGTACCGATCAAGTCATCGGCCTTTACTCCTACCACATCTAACTTCACGTTGCCGGCTATGCCATAGTTTACTTTCGAAAGATTCAGGTTCTTCAATTGTGCCTTTCTGATATCCGCATCAAATTTAAATGCAGGTTTTTCTTTCGATAGGTCGGCATTGCCATTGAAATCCATATCTAAAAACTCATCATGAATATTCAAGGAACCTGTAAACGACTTTTTCGTAACAAACCCATTTACTTTTATGTCGCGGTAATCGTATCCCCGCAATACAATGCTCGATATATTACCATCGAGTTCGGCATGCAAACTTTCGAGTGTAAGTCCACCCCCTTTAATCCTCGTATTAAGAGAAACCTTACCCAGGTTTACTTCATTCTGAAAATACTTACCTAAATCGAATTGGTTCAACGCCAGTTCTCCGCTATAAGATGCCTTGTTTTTCTTCTTATCATATTTAAAATTCAAATCGGTGGTAGCTGAACCCAGAGCAGTCACCAGTTTTCCGTTCGATACAAAGTCGGTTAAGAAACCATCGAGCGAACCGGTATAATAAATCAATCCAAGCGTACTAAGGTTCGATGGTAGCTTTATATCGGGATAAAACCGATGAATATCTTCTACGGTAGTAGCTAATCTGCTCACCCGAACATTGAGGGATGTTTCATAAATATTGGGCAAACCACGGGTATAGAAATCGCCTTTGAAAACAGTATTGTTACCTGCCTTAATTTCAATACCTCTGCCCTTCAGATTATTGATTCGGCCATCGATAGCTCCACTTACCGTAACGGTGTTGTGTGCTACCTTATCGAGCTTTCTCACAAAGTAGTTTAAGTCTTTGAGCGAAAACTTAGTTCCATCAAAGTTGGCCTTTATGCGAATGGCATTCAGGAAATCTTTAAAATCGTGGTAAGCTCTAAACCGAAAACTGAGATAGTCCCTTATCGAGCTGTTGGATGTTTTAAGGTCGAGTTTGTTCAGGGTAACTTCATTGGCAGTCACTCGTGCTTCGGTGATTAAATGATTGAGCTCAAAGCCGCTTCTCTCTTTGGCACTAAGGTTCTTTACGCTTGTCAGGATTGTATCGGCTATGATACTTCCGTTTTGAGCCAGGAGATTAATTTCAGAAACATCAAGATGCTTAAAGTCCATTCCTTGTGGAAGTATGGTGTCGCTATTGTGGTCATCCATCCGAAACCTCGTGTGGGTAATAGCCAGTTCATCAAACTTCAACTGCATTCCACCGGTCATGAAATGAACGTGGAGGATAGAATCATCATCAGGCGTTTTCTCGCGCTTCATCAAATCTATGCGCACATCTATTCCATCCAGATGGATGGATTTAATATCGATGATTTTCTTAGCTAAAGAAACACTGTTCATGGCCATTAAACCTGACGGAACCAATACCTTGATATCGGTGTGGGACTTATCATCCAAATAGCGAAAATCAATCTCCCGCAACTCCAATTCCTTCAAATCCAAATTCCATTTGAAGGCAGTTTTTGCCGTATCAGTTTTTGTTTTGGTGGTGCCGAACTTCTTGAAGAGTTCGGTCAGGTTCATCTTCTTACCGGTAGAGTCGAGGTGCAGGTGTACGGTTCCTCCATCCAAAAGAATCCGGCTGACGTTTATTTTCTGATTCCATAAATCAAAAACTTTAAACTCTATCTTTAATTCCCGGGCACTGATGAGGGTATCTTTGTTGTGGTCTTCTAAATAGAAATTGACCAAATCGGCCTTGTTGAAAAAGGAAATCTCCACGCGGTCGATAGACACTTTGGTTTCTAAAGATTTGGAAAGAATAAGCGCAAAGCGCTGGGCAATATAGGTTTGCACCGTGGGATAGCGCAACGCAAACAAGAAGGCGCCTAAGAGCACAAACAGCACCAGCAAGACAATAAGAAATATTCTAAAAACCTTTTTAATCAATCGTTCTTCTTTAAAACATCAACGCGGAAAACAAAAAATATTCTGATTTTCACCGCATGAGTATAATCATTCTGGCCATTGAATCATCCTGCGATGATACTTCTGCTGCTGTGAGCAAAGATGCCAAAATTCTTGCCAATGTCATTGCCGGACAAAAGGTTCATGAACTATGGGGCGGTGTGGTGCCCGAATTAGCCTCACGTGCCCATCAGCAAAACATAGTGCCGGTGGTGGATGCCGCCCTCAAACAATCGGGCATTTCGAAGGATGAAATCAGTGCGGTGGCCTTTACGCGCGGCCCCGGTTTAATCGGTTCTCTATTGGTGGGCGTTAGCTTTGCCAAGGCATTTGCGCTCGCGCGAAACCTGCCCTTGATAGAAGTGAACCACATGCAGGCGCATATTCTTTCGCACTTTATCGATAGCAAACCGAGCTTTCCTTTTTTGTGTTTAACGGTTTCGGGCGGGCATACACAAATAGTGCTTGTTAAGAATTATTTAGAAATGGAAGTGGTGGGCGAAACGCTGGATGATGCAGCCGGTGAGGCTTTTGATAAGACTGCTAAGATGCTCGGTTTGCCCTATCCGGGCGGACCTCTGATGGATAAACGCGCAAAAGAGGGCAATCCCGATAAGTTCATTTTCCCCGAACCGCAGATTGCCGATTTTAATTTTTCGTTCAGCGGGTTCAAAACTTCGGTTTTGTATTTTCTGCAACGCGAGGTGAAGAAAAATCCCGATTTTGTGCAAGAGAATCTGAACGACCTTTGTGCTTCTATCCAAAAGACGATTGTCGATATTTTGCTTAAGAAACTCGAGAAGGCCACCAAGAAGCTGAACATAAAAGAGATAGCGCTGGCTGGCGGAGTGTCGGCTAACAGCGAGCTGCGGAGAAGGTTTGAAGAACTGGGCAAGAAGAATGGTTGGGCAGCTTATATCCCTAAGTTTGAATACTGCACTGATAATGCCGCCATGATTGCCATGGCTGCTCATTATAAATTTCTGAATAAGGAGTTTGCAAGCCAGGATATAGAGCCGCTGGCGAGGTATTATTTGTAGGTTGGTAGGCCTATGGTGTTTGCTTAGATAGCCAAGCTGGGTTAAATCACAACCCTATATTCATCACAACGGAAATACAAGGGTTTGGATAAACTGTGCCGTTAAAATCGAACCTTTTGGGTGCAAATGAGCACGAGGAGGACTCGGCTCTATTGTAACGACTAACCGGTTAGCCGTTTAGTCTTCTAAAAAGCGGTCGCTATTTATGCTTAAGCTCTGAGTTAACAAGCAATTCAGGGTGCCACATTTCAGAATGATCTCGATTCAACAAATTATCCTTACGATTTGGAGAGAAATGGTCTCGATTAACCACAAAAAGACCTTAATTTGCTAAATCTTGACCTTTTCTTTTTGTAAAAAGAACATGGTTTTACTGCTTCAATTCTCATTTCCATCCGAAATAACCATTTCACTTCGTAACATCATTACGATAGCATCGATCGTAACCATTTCACTTCCTAACATCATTACGATAGCATCGATCGTAACCATTTCACTTCCTAACATCATTACGATAGCATCGATCGTAACCATTTCACTTCGTAACATCATTACGATAGCATCGATCATAACCATTTCACTTCGTAACATCATTACGATAGCATCTATCATAACCATTTCACTTCGTAACATCATTACGATAGCATCTATCGTAACCATTTCACTTCCTAACATCATTACGATAGCATCTATCGTAACCATTTCACTTCGTAACATCATTATGATAGCATCTATCATAACCATTTCAGATTTAGACTGTGTTATTGCCCCGAAATTGATGGTTTTAACATCAACAAAACAGGTTTTGGGAAATCAAAACCTTTGTTCTAATTGGATTGCTGAATTAGAATACCACAATATCGCGTTCTTCCACTTGTGCAGGGTGACTTGGATATGCGGGGCAAAGAATATTAATGCCGTTGTTTATATTTACAGTATTAAAGTAAACAAGACCAAGTTAAGGCAAGTAAATTAGTAAAACTATAGGCCATGAAAAACCGGGTATTTTTCCTTATGTGCTTCTGTGTCGCTAATGTTGTATCTGCACAATATACATTTACCAAGCAGTGGGATAGAACATTAGGTGGAACCAAGGATGAATATTGGCCGTCTTTTAAATCAACATTAGACGGAGGCTGTATTGTGGGTGGCAGTTCAACATCGGGTATAAGCGGAGATAAAACACAAGCCTGTTGGGGAGTGGAGGATTTTTGGGTGGTAAAACTCGATTTAGCCGGTAACAAGGAATGGGATAAACGATTTGGACCAACACAAGGTGCAGCTATGACTGCTTTACAGATATGCAAAGACAAGAGCTATATTTTAGGTGGCTATGCCGGTGGGCCTGCTACAGGAGATAAAACAGAAGCCAGTAGGGGCAGTTATGATTACTGGGTGGTGAAAGTAGATGACGCAGGAAATAAAGAATGGGATAAGCGATTTGGCGGCACCGGGGAAGATTTACTTTGGACACTAGATACATGTAAGGACGGAGGCTTTATTTTAGGCGGAACATCAGCGTCCGGAATAGGAGGAGATAAAACAGAAGACTGTCGCGGAGGAGCCGGCTTTTATTTTGATTACTGGGTGGTAAAAATTGATTCAGATGGGAACAAAGAATGGGATAAACGATTTGGAGGTAATAAGGATGATTTTTTGTGGTCTGTAAAACAAACTAAAGATGGGGGGTATATTTTAGGTGGATGGTCAAATTCTGACAGTAGCTGGGATAAAACACAACCAAGTTGGGGCGGTAGAGATTATTGGATAGTAAAGATTGATTCGCTCGGTAACAAGGAATGGGATAAACGGTTTGGCTCCGAGTTATTAGATGAATTACATGTCGTTTTATCAACAAGAGATGATGGTTACCTTCTCGGAGGAGGTTCAGCGGATAGTACAATTACCGGAGATAAGACATGTTTTAAGCGAGGTGCCTGGTTGATAAAACTTGACGGAACGGGAACAATAATTTGGCAAGTAGTTTACGATGGAGGAGGGATGTCTTCGCTGATAAAAACGAACGATGACGGCTATATGTATTCTGGAGAATCAACCAGAAGCGATTTTTTGGTGTATCCCTCTGTTGATAGAACAGATGACTGCTTAGGAGAAAGTAATTCGTGGGTTATAAAGTTGGATTCTTTGGGACATAAGCAATGGGATAAAACCATATTTACTACAGGAAGTGATAAGGGAGGATATTCTGTTCAAACTTCGGACGGTTGTTATGCAGTAGCGAATACTAGCAGTGCCGGCATAGATGGCTATAAAACACAGGCGGCATGGGATAGCAGCTATGATTATTTTGTGGTGAAGTTTTGTATTGGAGATGAGGTGGGGGTAGATGATAGACCACAGACCATAGACCATAGTGGAATACAAATGCAGGCTTGGCCTAATCCCTTTTGTAGTGATTTATCTATCGTTTTGAAAGTAGATGATATACATGAGGCCAGTTTCGCTATTACTAATGCTATGGGGCAGCTTATTTATAAGCGCGAGGAGAGCAACCTGGCAGCGGGTTATACTAAGGTGCTTGATTTGAGTTATCTGCCTAATGGGGTTTATTTTGTGGAGGTGGGGACTAAGGAGGGTTGTAGTGTGAGGCAGGTTGTGAAGGAGTGATGAGATTTCGGAATGCGGATTTCGGATTTCGGATTAAACAGCCAAGTCAGACTAAAAGACTTTTTACAATCAACACAAGACAAATACTGAACAGCCCAGGTGAATAGCGGTGATAGTACAGTGCGTGCAAAGCACAAAATTGCGGGCAAAAAAAATCCCCCCAATTGTGGTTGGGAGGATTTCTGAATAAGCGAAAAACGAAGGTATTACTTGATGTAAACTTTGTTTTCTTTTTTATCGAGGTAGTAGTTGCCGCCTTTAGGGCCCGAATAAACTGTTTCGCCTTTAGGGCCTTTCTTTTCGCGGTTTACAGGGTCGCCTGTTTTTGTTCTGCCATCTCTCGGTTTCTTTTCGGTCGAGGTTTCTTTCTTTGTCTCTTTGGTTTCGCTTGCCTTTGGTTCAGCCTTCGAGGTAGATTTGCTTTCCTTTTTCACCTCGCCAGAAGCACCTTTATGCGCTTCCGATTTTTCGGTTTTGCTTGATACCTTGGTTTCGGTTTTGGCTTTAGATTCCTGCTTAGCACTTGTTTTTGCAGCCTGTGCATTCACATTCAGGGTGATGGCAGCTGCCACCAACATAAGCGCTAGATTTTTGATTAGTTTCATTGTTTTAGTTTTTTTGTTTGTTAGTGAAATTATTGAAATGCTAATGACGTACTCTAAATTTTCATAGCCAAATCATTAACTTTCCTTAACTCGTTTTCGCAATAGCTTTTAACGCACAAGGGTTATAAGTTTCCGCTGATTACCGGTGGCTGTTTTCAGATTCAGCATATAGTTGCCTTTGCTTAGTGCTGAAAGATTCAAGCGCGTTTCTTTATCGGTTACATTCATATTGAACACCATTTCGCCAACAGAGTTTATCAAGGATAGTTCACCTGGTGACACGCGGTTTGTTTTAACCATTATATAATCGGTGGCCGGGTTCGGGTAAACAGTCATGGTTTCATTAGCTACATCCAGGATACCTGTCGTAGGGTCAGTAAGGCAAACCGTGTCGGGACCTGCCACACAGTTGTTGGTGTCTTTTACAAATACATGGTAGCAGTTTTCGCCCAGTCCGTTAAATGTCGATAAATTGGAATAGCTGCTTCCGCTATCAATAGAAAAAGAATAACCCGGAGTACTGCCCGAAGCGCTAAACTGTATGGTTCCATCAGTAAGATGGATAGCAGTAGGATTTGTAAAAGTTGTTGTAAAGGTAAGCGGTGTGGGCTCAGAAACCGCTATAGATATGGTAGCGTAACAATTATTTCCATCTATTACTGTAACGGCATAATTTCCAGCCGCTATCGTACAAGTATCTTCAGTGTTTGTACCACTACTCCAGGTATAAAAATAAGGGGTAATGCCTCCGGTTACAATCAGGTTTATGCAACCATCTGCACCACCATGGCAGGTTACATGGGTCACGCTGTCGGTTAGCACAAGAGCATCGGGTTCGGTAATGGTGAAAGAGGTAGAAGCAGTAGCCGATAAATTGTCGGTAACCGTAGCGGTGTAGGTGCCAGCACATAAGTTCGTTCTGCTACCGGCTGTTAAACTGGTATCACCCCATGCAAAAGTATAAGGGCCTGTACCGCCTGAGGCCGTAACTTGTGCGCTACCATCGCATATACCATGACAATTTACATTGATAGGCACAGCGGCTATTGTCAAAGGAATGGATAATGATATCGAATCGCGCACCACTAAGGAATCTATATCCACATTATAATCGTTGCCGTTTGCCGGATGGCGAACTATAAACTTTACATTTCCGCTTTGATTGGCAAAAGAGCCGGGCACGGTAATGGTAATCTTTTTGAAGGAAGTATCGGCCACGTTGTTGGTGCTGTTAATGGTATAGGCCAATTGATAAATAGAAAGCGTTTGAATGCCCAAATAAACCTCCACCACATCACCCGTGCCTATGGTGGCTGGAACGAATGGATATTGAGGAGCGGGGTTCATAATTCTATAATAAAATGATAACTGCGAACTGGCAGTTAGCGGCCCGATAAGCGGAGAAATAGTTGAGTCCTTTGTATTGAAGTTATTCATTTGCGAAAGAAGTCCTTTATCGCTGTTGCCCATACCGTGCGTTTGGTACACGCTCATATCGCTCATATAGCCTCCCTGGGTACCTAAGGTTGAAAAATTAGAATACGATTGAAATCCATCGGCAAATGGATAAGTCTGTGCCGTTGCTAAAGTGGAACAGCAAATAAATAAGTAAAGTAGTTTGTGTTTCATGTTGCTTAATTTTGGGTTTCAAAAATAAGAATCGAACCAACTATTCCATTAGCCAGTGAAATAGCCGAATTGATTCATAAGGGTAACCAGTTCATGGTCACTGTACAGATAATCCAAATCGCTTTGACCAAAGTAGCTTTGCCAAACGCCCGACTGACCTTCTCTAAAGAAATTCTGTTTGCTCCGAGTCAAAAACTCACTGCCCGATTCGTTTTCTACCTTTCGCAATTTATCAAAACGGGTAATTTCCTTTAGCTCCTCGGTGTTGATGGATTGAATGCCACAAAACAAGGTCATCTCTCTAACTGTCTTTTCAAAATCCGATTTAATATCTTCATAGCGAAACAATATCAACGATGGATGCTCTTCTTTGGATGCAGCAAGGGCTTTCGAAACATGGTCCTTCCAGGAACCAAAAGGCTCCCTGACATCTGCACTGCGGATAAATGAAGAGAAGTCACCTTCGTATTCCTTGAGCGCCAGTTTGTAATGATAGAAGGAAACCAAAACATCGCGATAGTCGCGTACTACGTAAATCGTTTTGGGGTAATAACGAAACAAGACATCATGGGTTTTGATGAACCGTGGAGAGGGCATCTTGTCAATGGCATCTTTCGACCGATAAACATCAGGAACAATATCTTCTACTTCATTAAAACTGAGTTGACGGGTTTGTCCCGATAAAATTTGCGCCAGTATAAAACGCACCCATGTATTGCCTGATTTAGGGTAGGAAACAATAAAGGTATCGTCCGGCCTGACTTCGTTTATCTGCAACATAAAAGCCCCGTGGTTGACGAGCCCGAGTTTATCAGGCAACCAACGCATATACTGCCTAATTAATCGTGAGTTCGATATAGGGGTTTTAGGGACAGCCATTTATAGAAGGCAAACTGATTAAGATTCTAACACGAAATAGTTCTATTCCGGCTTCAAATTGATGGCTATTACTCCCTTTATTTCGGGGACAGAGCGTCTTACAGCTTCTTCGATTCCTGCTTTCATGGTCATGAAACTTTGAGGGCAGGTGCTGCAAGCTCCCATCAATCTTACACGCACTATCATATCATCGGTTATTTCCACTACCTCTACATTGCCTCCGTCATCGTTCAGATACGGTCGCATGGTGTCGAGCGATTCCTCCACTTTTTTAAGCAATTCTTCAGAGTGGGTTAAAGTCATGATAATACGAGGTCTGTTTGTTCGGGCTGCAAGTTAGCATTCTTTATGGCAACCTGCCTTGCCACGTTATTGGCAATATCGTCAAAGGCTTTTGCCACTAGTTCATTATCGCGTCCATAAGTGCTTACCGGTTTACCGTTATCGCCACCTTCGCGAATGCTTTGCACCAACGGAATTTGACCTAAGAAAGGCACCTCATATTCCTCCGCCAGCTTTTGACCACCGTCTTTTCCAAAGATGTAATACTTGTTGTTCGGCAATTCCTCCGGAGTAAAGTAGGCCATGTTCTCTACCACACCCAAGACAGGTACATTAATATTTTCTAAACGAAACATGGAGAGCGCCTTGCGGGCATCCGCCAAGGCAACATCCTGCGGGGTGGTAACGATTACAGCACCCGTAACATTGAGCGTTTGGGCTACTGTTATATGAATATCACCTGTACCCGGAGGCATATCCACTACCATATAATCAAGTTTACCCCAAATACAATCCGTAACAAACTGGCGCAAGGCAGAGGTAACCATGGGTCCGCGCCAAACCACCGCCTGGCGGTCATCTATCAATAAACCAATAGAAAGAATCTTAATACCCTCGGCTTCTAAAGGCACCATGTAGTGCTTATCCTTTATCAGACGTACTTCAGGCTTTCTACCTTTTACACCCAGCATCATAGGAATAGATGGCCCATAAATATCGGCATCAATTAGACCAACCTTAGCACCGGTTCGAGCAAGGCTCAAAGCCAGGTTAACAGCCACCGTTGATTTGCCAACGCCCCCTTTGCCCGAAGCCACACAAATGATATTCTTTACGCTTGGCAACACATTTACGTTTTCCTTTCGCAAGGTGGTAACGTTCGAATCTATATCGATTTCAACCTGCAAATCCTTTCCGACATATTCATGAATAGCATTGATGCAATCATTCTTTATTTTTTCCTTGAGAGGACAGGCAGGGGTGGTTAAAGTCAATTTGAAACTCACCTTGTTCCCATCCACAGCGATGTTGCTAATCATGTTCAGCGACACTAAATCCTTTTTGATATCGGGGTCGTCCACATGACGCAGGGCGTTGAGAATATCTTCGTTTGTAATAGCCATAAGTTTTTAATTAAGCGTGCAAATTTTGTATCAAGCAAAAAGAAATACAAAGCAAGTAAGATTACTTCTTCATTAACCAAAAAGAAGCATCATCTTGCTGTGCCTTCTTTAATTGTTCCTTGGCTGAAGTATAATTACTGCCGGCCAAATAGCCCAATTTGGTCAATCCGTTTTTCCTTTCAATTAGAATTTCTGCATTCGGAAACTTCTCGTGCACGCGTTGCTTGGCAGCTTCCACGTTTTTATCTTCTGCAAAAGCGCCTACAATGATGTAGTAGTTATGTTCAGAAGAAGAAGCAACCGGCAAAGTCTTTTCTTCCTGTGCTGGAATGGTGCTTTGCACTACAGCTGGTTGTTGACTAATAACAGAAATAGTAGCCGTAATTGCTGAATCTATCAAGTCGGCATTTGAAGCGTTTGTCGAATCAACTACCAAAGGAGCAGTACTGTTTAGTTCCACAGGAAGCAATTTCATTTCCGGCTCTTGCGCCTTGAAAACATGATTGACACAATTAAAAACACTGGCTTCATCCAGATTCAATTGTTGAATTTGAACACCCGAGAACATAAGTTGAGCCAAAACAGTCAAAGCAGCAACGAGAAAAACAGCAGCAGCCATTCTCCAGATTTTACGCTCCACCAAAACATGCTTTGTTTCATCGCGGAACTTCTCTGTAAAACTGATACCCTGACCTCGTAGAATAGGCTCAGCAATAATCGTTCGCAAACCAAAAGACTGCTTGAGATAATTGATATTCGTATCAGGCTCAAATTGCAGATTGCGTTCAATATCATTCTGAAACTTTCCGATTTTAGGAAGAATAATCTGCTCTCCTTTTTTGAGCATAGCAGCCGAAGAATTTACCCAGCCCTGAATCATTTCAGAAGCCTCATTAAAGGAAACACCATTGCGTTCAGCAATCAGGCTCATCAACAATCCATCGTTCGATCTTAAATGACGATTGAAGGAAATAGCTTTTGAAGGAGGAGATACAGTATGAAGTACCGGATGTATGTAGGCCGGTTTGTAATTACAAATGAACCCACCAAAACCTGTGACGATGACACAATCATGCTCGTAAAGCAACTCCGCGATGTAAACTGAAATATCCATGAACTAAGAAATAAGAAACTGTTTGAGTGACCGGGTGCAAAATAGAGTTTTCCGCAAAAGCTAATAGCCGGGGTGCAGAAATTGTTGACAAATAGCCTTATGAAAGGATTAGTTCGGCTTATTGTTTTTCTTTCGTTCCCAATGGCTTATTCCATTCTTTACGGTAAAGCCCTTGCCGAAGTTTTCCTTACTAGTCTTCTTATTGATTTTAGAATACCAGAATTCTGCCAATGCACGTTCTTTATTTACATCTATCGTAAAATAACCGTGTTTCGAGAACTGGCACCAGATATGATGTGGATTCCAACCACGGCTTAAACTCTGAATCATAGGGATAAGTCCTCCGGGCACACCTGCTTCTTTCATGTTGATGCGGCTAATGCTTGGGCCGGTCAGCTCCACTCCCACTGCACCTTCACCTGTCTTGTGGTTATATTTTGTTTTGTCCTTAGGCGAACCTGTCATGTCCATCACGAAACTCATGTGAATATCACCGGTCAGCACCACGATGTTTTTCAAATGATTGGTGTCGATGAAATCATAAAGCCTTTGACGGTCTTCCGGGAAACCGTTCCAATTGCCTGAATCAAACACATGGCCGTTTCCGCGCTTTTTGGTGATAAACTTTGGTGCGCCTTCGCTTAACCAATCGGTCATCATTTCCTGATTGCCTAACAAATGCCATTGGGTTGCAGAGGTTTTTAAATTATTCTTCAACCAGGCATCCTGTTCATTGCCAAGCACCGACTTCTTTCCCGCAGCATATTCCTCTTTAGCCCGGAACATATACATATCAATCATGTTCAGGTCGGCTAATTGACCGAACTGAAACTTTCGATATACCTTTTCGGGATGCGAGGTGTCGGGCATGCGAATAGGCAGATACTCATAGAAAGCCTGAATGCCCTCGGATTGTTTACCAGGTGCTTCCACATTTGTATCATGATTATCCCATTCCGCTATCCATGTTTTGTTTTGCCTTGCAGCTCTTAAATCAGGGTCCATTAAGTAATACTTGTGCCGATGCCGCCAGTCATCAAGCGATGCACAATCCACCACGGTTTCGGCAGGCATTCTGTTTTGCTGCTTGCTGTCGGCATAGTCATATACATAGTCGCCCAAATGCACCACAAAATCAATATCCTTTCGTTCAGCTATTCTTCTGTAAGCATTAAAGTAACCGGCCCAAATACTCGAACAAGAAACCACCGCAAGTTTGAAATGACTAACAGAATCATCAGGCAATGTATTGGCAATACCCGTTTGTGAAACCTTTCGACCGTTGGTGGCAAACCTGTAGAAATACCGATGCCCTGCTTCGAGATTATCTACATCCACCTTACAGGTGAAGTCGTCCTTTCGATAGGCGATTGCCTCCCCGCTTTGAATAACCGGCAGCATGGATGAATCGTTGGATATTTGCCATTTTAAGGTGATGGGATTAATGTCAGTAGGATCAGAAGGCTCTACTCTGGTCCAGATAATCACACGGTCTTTGAGCGGGTCACCAGAGGCCACTCCATAAATAAAAGGAGCATAAATAGAATCTACAAAAATATTATCGGGATATTGAGTTTTAACTTTAGCGGTAACGGTATGGTTATGTTTCCCTTTGCCTGCAAAGGCTAAGATCTGAATTGACAAAAAGAGGTTAAGAAGAGCAAAACGAACCAATATTTTCATGGCCGCATAAATCGGAAAAATAACGCAGCTTGTAATTACCAATCCATTATTACATTAGCCGCGTCAATGCGTACCACTAAATCGCTTTTTCTTTTTTCACTCATCTTGCTGAACTTATTCGGGTTCTATTTTGCATTTACACTAGAGCAAATGGAGATACAGAAGGAAATGTTTTCGCATAGAGGCACCGGACAAACGCTAAGCTTATCAAAAGCTGAATATGCAAAGCTGGTTTGGCTCCACAACAAAAAAGAAATGCGCTTTAACGGAAAGTTGTATGACGTTACAAGCATTGAAATCACAGCTACAAGTGTAAATCTCCTGGTTGAAGAGGATAATTATGAAACAATCCTAATAGATAAGTTCATCTCTGCCTTCCATCTTTCATCCGACAAGACCGCAAACTCCTCTCCTGTTAAAATTAGGCTCCAACATTTTATGCAGGAGTTTATCGCTACATCATCAGCCTCTTCCTATTCTCCTTCATTAAGCATTAGCTCATTTCTAACAAAGGAATGTGCTCCAACTTCTTTTGTTTCCATCGGGCAATCTCCTCCTCCCGATTGTTTTTGGTCTTAATACTTTCTGCTAACCCATTTATAGAGGTAATTTCTATTACGCTGTAATCGGTATATCGTTTTAATATCCAAAAACTCAACCATGAAAAAATCATTTATTCTATATTTATTCCTATTCCCCATACTTCATTCGTTCAGTCAAATTGACTCTACCGATAAGGAAGTAAACCTACATGAAGTAGTAATCGTAGACAGTAAATTTGAAGGCTTAAGGAGCAATGCTGCCCAACAAACCTTCGTGCTTGCGGCCAAAGACTTAGAGCGTCTGAACGCTCAAAAGACCGGTGAAGCTCTAATGACAAGTGGAGCTGCTTTTGTGCAAATGAGCCAGCAAGGCGGAGGTAGTGTTGTTTTGCGCGGTTTCGAAGCCAGCCGGGTGCTGATGGTGGTAGACGGTGTGCGCATGAACAATATTCTTTACCGTGCCGGTCACCTCCAGAACATCATAACCGTTGATAATAACATCCTGGACCGAATCGAAGTGCTCTATGGTCCATCCTCGACCGTTTATGGCAGTGATGCCCTCGGTGGTGTGGTGCACATGCGTACCAAAAACCCTACGCTGTCGGGCGATAAAAAATTCCTTACAACGGGCAGCGGCATGTTTCGTTATGGCAGCGTAAACAATGAACTAACCGGCCATCTCGATATAAGTTTAGGTGGCAAAAAATTTGCTTCTCTTACTTCTGCTACTTTTTCCCGTTTTGGCGATTTAAGGATGGGCAATTATGTTACTAACGAAACTGCCGGTCTTTGGACCCGCGATTACTATCAGGCTAGAACCAATGTCTTCGATTCCCTGGGAAGAGTTACCGGTCAAAAGGATACGGCTGTGTTGAACAAAGCCAACAATGTGCAGGCAGGCAGCGGTTATTATCAATATGACATTTTGCAAAAGTTTTTGTTTCAGCAATCGGAAAACATCTCGCATCTAGTGAATGTGCAGTTCTCTAATTCTTCCAATGTGCCCCGCTACGACCGCCTGGCAGTGACCTCCGCTTCCACTCTCCTGAAAGATGCCGAATGGTACTATGGCCCGCAGCAACGTCTATTGGCTATCTATGATTTTAACTGGAAAAATGCCGGACCTTTAGACCTTGTAAGTGTAGGTCTAAACTATCAAAACGTATTGGAGAGCAGAAATAACCGCGGTTTTGGAAAAACATTCAGAACCGAAAGGACCGAGAAGGTAAATATCGTTGGTTTCCATGCCGATTTCAGAAAGAAAATCAAAAACCACACCCTTAATTTTGGCCTCGAAGGGCAATTCAATATGCTTAAATCTTCCGGCCTCGATAGAAACATAAATGTAGACACCACCAGAGCCAACAGTAGCCGCTACCCCGATGGCAAAAACAGCATGAACTATATAGCCCTGTATTTAACCCACAATTGGGTGGTTTCTCCTAAGGTCATACTGAATTCCGGCATTCGTTACAATCTCATTACCATGAACTCCACCCTTACCCCTGCCAGTCAAACCTTCTACCCACTTCCTTACAGCGAACTTAAAAACCTGCATAATGCTGTTTCGGGCAATCTGGGCATGGTAGCTTTGCCCGGCAAAGGCTTTCGTATAGCGGCTTTGTTCAGCACCGGATTCCGTGCGCCCAATGTCGATGATATGAGCAAGATTTTTGACCCTTCTCCGGGCACAGTGGTGGTTCCAAACAGTCAACTAAAGCCTGAATACACCGTGAATGGTGAATTGACTTTAGAAAAAACATTTGCCGAACATTATCGCCTTAGCGCTACCGGTTTCTACACTTACTTTATCAATGCCATCACCACCGATAAAGCCACCTACAAAGGGCAGGACACCTTAACCTACAACGGCAGCCTGAGTAAAGTGGTGATGTTGGTGAACAAAAACAAAGCCTTTATAGCCGGTGCCACCGCCACAGCTGAAGCCGATGTAACCGATTGGCTGAGTTTGATGGCTTCATTCACATACACTTACGGACGTATTTTAACCGATACCACCCCTTACCCGCTCGACCATATTGCTCCCATTTATGGTCGTGCCGGTTTCCGGGCAAAATACAAATGGGTGCGTGGAGAGTTCTTCTCTGTATTTAACGGAAAGAAAGCGGTCAAAGAATATAACATGCTTGGCGAAGATAATTTCACCCAAGGTACCGGAACAGATTTGCCGGGATGGTTTACCCTCAATGCGCGCATTGGTTTTCAACCTACCAAATATTTCGGATTCGATTTGGGCTGCGACAATCTTATGGACCTGCGTTACCGTCATTTCGCTTCCGGCATCAGTGCCCCCGGCAGAAATTTCTTTGTTACCGCAAGAGTTAAATGGTAATTCGTTATACATAGTATGATATTCATTATAAAGAACAAAACCACTGCCGGAGCAGTGGTTTTGTTCTTTATGATTGGCCCATTCGGCAAATACTTTTTAACCCCAAACTCAGTAAATAAACACTCAAACACAACCTTTTTACTGTCAAATAGTCCATTCTAACACGTCATTGAATCCTTTTGACAGGTCCTGAACGCCTTTTCACACATCGTGAACGCCTTTTACAAGGTCGTGAACGCCTTTCGACACATCATGAACAACTTTTAGCACGTCATGAGCGCCTTTTGATGGATGAATTGCACCTTCTGCCACATCGTGAACGCCTTTTGATGGATGGAAAGCGCCTTTTGACGGGTCGTGAACGACTTTACAAATATCGTGAGCGACTTTTGACGGATGAAACACGCCTTTTGAAAAGTAGCGAGTGCCTTTTAATGGATGAAATGCGCATTCCGACACATGGCAACCATTTTTTCCCATGTGGATGAAGCATTCCGGCATGTGGCAACCGCTTTCTTCCATTTGAATGAAGCATTCTAACACATGAACATCCCGGCTATTTAAAGCCGTTTATCTTTCGCCCTTGCTTATCTGTGCATCATCAACATTTAAACCCGACTTTGGTTTTAAAAAGTATTTTTAAAACCAATTAAATACCTATGAGATACCTTTTCATTCTACTGTTTCTTTGCACCCAATCCATTTTTGCACAACAAGCCACCTTCATCGACCGCTCAGTTGAAATGCCCTTGGTGCAACGGTGCACCCAGGTGGGAGATAAATATTTTTTGTACAAGCCAATACCTTCCAACTGGCGTGCCGATGGCTATTACATTGTTGACAAAGACCTTAACCTCATCAGGTACACCAACATGACTTATTCCAAAGATGCAGTCGACCAAACGGATTGTGTGCTGGGCAACTCGTTATACTGCATTATTACCAAGTTCTCCAAAGAAAACAAACGGCTCGATTTCATTTATGTAAACCTGGAAAAGGGAACAGACGAAAAAGTATTTCAATCAGAAACCGGAAACTACACCAAGGATATGCTCAGCAGTTTATCCAATTATCAACTCTTCCTATCTCCCCCCAATCGGCAAAAAATGTATCGGCTTTGGCAAGACCCTCTTTTGACTACCGGCACCTACAAGCTATTTGAATACGACACCGCTTTCAATCTGGTTTCCAGCCGCGATATTGGAATCCAGGAAAACCTGGTTTACAGTTCCGAAAACAAGGTCAGCACCTACCTCGACAACAACGACAATTTGATAATTAGTTCAGTTGACTTCAATGGCTTTAATACCAATATTGGATGCTACCCCTTAAAGACAAAAAAATATGTGCAGAAAACTATCGGCAATCCAAAAGGTTTTTGTTGTCCAAAAACAACCTACGATGCAAACAACAGCATCATGTATATCACTTTTGACGAAAACGACCCCAACGAAAAACCATTCACAACTGTGGACCTCGATTTTAAACAACCCGTTGCCAAGGTAATAGCCTACAATCTTGTTCAGGATAAATTATCCGAATTCGCTGTTAAACTGAACCCCGATGAAATAGATTCCTTAAAAGATGCCGGTAACCTCAAGAAGGAAGTGAATTACACATTTCGTGTAGAGACAGCCGGCACCGAAGTTTTTGCCAATGGAAACTTTGCCATCTATACGGCTATGGAAAACTTCGTGCATCACGATAACCGAAGTTCTACCGTCATCGACAGGGGCGATATGGAAGGCACCAACAATATTATCCTTCGGGTCTATGACAAAAACGGAAACCTCCTGAACAGTAAATCGCTATACCGCAGCCGAAAATATTTAACCATTTGGGGTGGCATGAACGTGTATATGCTCGACAACAAACTTCTGTTAACCTGCGACAACCGCAGAAGAAATGATGGCGAAAACAATGTGGATGATGGCACCTTCCCGTTCAATTTTTATAGCATTGATGACACAGGAAAGGTCAATTTTATTAAAAGCAGAATTGATAAAAGCGTGAAGGAGCTTCCTTTTGGTGTGTATGTCAACAACGGCATTATACCTATGAACAAGCGCTACAACAAATGGGGCTTTTGTGCTTTGATGATAAAGTAAGCAACATTCGTCATCAATCCGGTTACTTCCTCTTTTTACTTGCTTATTTAAAGTCCATGAGCATTCGTTTGCAATATTAGATTTACATTCGAAGCACTATTCGTCCTTTAAGTAACATAAACCGATTTAGTTTCACTTTCAATTATGAAAACGGTAGCAATCCTGTTCATGCTTTTACTCGCAAATGGCACAACTACTGATTGTTTCGCCCAATCGGCTCTTGAATATTATAACAGTGGCAACGTTAAATATTCCCATCAGGACTACAAAGGTGCGGTGGTCGATTACGACAAAGCAATAGAATTAAAGCCCGACTATGTAGACGCCTATTACAACCGCGGCATTGCCAAAGATTATTTGCAGGATTACAAAGGGGCCATTGACGACTACAGCAAGGCCATCAATCTGAATCCTAAATATGCGGCAGCCTATTGCAACCGCGGAATTGCCAAAAATTATTTGCATGACTATAAAGGTGGAATTGCCGATTACAGCAAAGCCATCGAAATCAACCCACGCTATGCCGTGGACTATTGCAGCAAAGGCATTTCAGAATTCAGCAAAACATTAAAAATCGACTCCCTCGATGCCGAACTTTATTTTAACCGTGGCTTGACCAGATCAAAGGTAGGCGACAGCAAAGGTGCTATAGCCGATTTCACAAAAGCCATTGAAATTAACCCTGCTTTTGCCGCAGCCTATTACAACCGTGGGATTGAAAAGCTTCATACTCCCCAAAAGTCAGAATCGTGTACAGATTTTAAAAAGGCAAATGATTTGGGTTACAAACCAGCTCAAACGGCCCTAAAGAAATATTGCAAGTAAGAAATGGTAAGATGCAATTATTTCGCCTTTGTTGTTGTTTAACATCGGCTCTGCAATGCTAAGCAACAACAAAAACCCCAACCTATCCTCCCAAAATTTCCCTGCCCCCAACCGCTTTCTACCGCTTAGTCACGCAATTCTTTTTCTTTGCAGCCTTAAACACCCCCCCCCATGAAAAACTACCTCCCCCTGTTTGCTCTGCTCCTTTCCTGCAAGGCTTTCAGCGCCCCCAATAATGATACTACCTCCAATCAAATAAGCATACTCACCTGGAATATTAAAATGCTACCACGCGGAGCTACGTTTTTAGACCACCACCCTATCCTTCGCGCGCGAATTATCCCCGGTGTGCTAATGAAAGAATCGCCCGATGTTATTGTATTTCAGGAATCGTATGACGGCAAGGCCGTTCGTATGCTTCGCAGGAAACTGAAACCCATGTATCCTTACAATCAGGGCTATCAAAACCGTAAAGTAATTACATACAAAAGAGCCGGTGGGGTTTTGATGTTCAGCAAATATCCTATGAAGGAAATTGAGAGCATTAAATACACCCACCTCGAAGGCATCGATAAACTGGCACGAAAGGGAGCTATGCTGGTGGAAGTGGAACATCCTGCCAAGAAATTTCAACTGCTCGGCACACATATGGAAGCTGGTGGAAGCAAGGAATTAAAGATAACGCAGTATGTAGAAGCCGGTGAATTACTAAAGCGCCACGAACAACAAGGAATTCCCCAGTTCGCCTGTGGCGATTTTAATACCAAGCGCGTGGACACGCTGTTGTATCCAAAACTTATAAGCTGTCTGCAAATGGAAGATGGCAATATCTGCACCGAACTAAAATGTACCAGCGACCATTTATTAAATGATATGGATACCTACAACCCCGAGAGGCGGAACCTGATTGACTATGTGTTTTTTAAAGGCAACGGAGTAACACCAATCAACACCACGCGAAGCGTAATGAGCTACGAACAGCAATGGAACAAAAAGCACAAAGACCTCTCGGACCACTATGCCGTTATTTTGAGAACAACCTTATAGGGCAAAGTCAAAAAGTAAAAATACAATCAGAGATCGGCTATTTGTCTTCATTTGGGGGAGATGGCTCACTGCTCCTTGCGAGACGCAGGAGGATAAAAACGCTTTGCGAGTTTTGACGCGAGGTGTTGCTCTATTTCTTAAACACCCAGTACCTTTGCAGCGTGTAATTAAAAGCCAAAGACACCACTGCATCTACACACAAACGGCTGATCCGGTAATCTAAATGCAGCAATTCAGTAAGCAAATAAGTCCCCGAAGTCTTCAGTGCAATACTCCCTGCCACGACCACGATAAACTTACGAAGCTGACGAAATTTCGAAACATCCCTCTTTTTAAATGTCCAGTAACGGTTCAATGAAAAGTTGACTACCGCTCCTAGCAAACCACTTATTATAATAGATTTGGCATAGAAGATACTGCCATACTCCGTCAACAGAATCATCACCATGTAATCAAACATTCCACCAGTAAAGGCCGAAAACTGAGCTTTGGAAAAGGTATAGAACCAGTGTGTTTTTTCCTCCTTGCTATTTACCATTCTATTCGCGGTCGCGCTCATCTCCCAATCGAAGAACATTCCTGAACTCCACTATATTGATGACAAATAAAAAGACAACAATTATAATGGCAAAATAAGTAAGCACAGAAGGATAAAACATAGACGCAAGCAAAACCAGACAAATGCCTATCCGCAATTCAGTAGGGCCAAACAACCCAGAATCAATGGCATACACGTTGGCTATTTTATACTTCAACAAAGTAAGAATCATAATGCCTGCATAGCAAGCAACGAACAAAAAAGACAGCACTTTATAGCCATCCTCCATGTAAAAATAAAAGCCGAGTGTCATCAGCACAACCGAGAGCCAATCCATATACATATCAAGCGAAAATCCATACCATTTACGCGGTATGTTTCTGTAATAAGCAATTCTACCATCCAGCGAATCGCCAAACCACTGAAGCGCAAGGCCCAAAATAGAAATAGAAAGTGCATATGAGTCGTCTTTCCCAAGCCAAAATCCATAAAAAATCAGAAAACTTGCCAGTAACGAAAATGCAGTGAGCATATTCGGGCTGATAAAAGGAGGCATTATCCTACACAGGAAAGCAATGGTCGGCTGCTCTAAATGTCTTAAAAGGTTCGTTCTTTTTCTATCCGAAGAAATTCGGCTAATAGCTTCCGGGGTACTGTTACTCATTAATTATACGTTTCGTTTTGGTCGCTTTATACAATAAAAACGGGTTTCAATGATGCAAATCTAAAATAATTGAATTGGCGGTGTTAATACTTTTCGGTCTTAGAAGATATTACAACCTCCGTAACCTAGAACAGAGCCAGCTAAGTAGCCAAGCTATCCAGCATCTGCAACCAACCTGAAACAAATTTGTATTGATTCTATGGACATTTTCTACGGAAATATTCTAGGTATCGAAAAGATTATCAAAAACCAATAGCCGCATAAGTGAAATCCCAAAGTTATATTAATAGCATGGTTTCGCGATCACCCATTAAAGCTATGCTTTAACAATATCTATAAAAGAGCCAATTCTAAGGCAATTTGCATATATTAACTTATGTTCTATGCTTAGTAGAGAAGCCAATATATATCAAAGGCTTCTAGAGATTCGCTACCTGCCTGTTCACTACAGAGTCCCATGATAGA
Organism: Bacteroidota bacterium; assembly: GCA_947478005.1. GTDB lineage: Bacteria > Bacteroidota > Bacteroidia > Chitinophagales > LD1 > Bog-950. The sequence goes on along the minus strand of CANJVG010000004.1, from coordinate 27,572 downwards.
GCAACTAAAACCCCAAGCTTGTTTTACCCTACGCAGATTTTCATTTACGATACAAGTTTTTCAATGTAAGGAAACCGAAACAAACTGTAACATGTATTTACGATTCGCGGTATAAGAAACAAAAAACAGCGTAAGCCGAAAAGCTGAAATACGAGTAGGCACAAAAACAAACCAACATGAATTCGAATAACAAAAAACTCCTTAAAATGGAAAAAAGCAGAATGAGCAAAGTGTTACTTATGCTATTCGCTACAGCAGCATTCACCTTCGCTGCTAAGGCACAATCGCCCGTTATACAATGGGAAAAACCAATGGGAGGCAGCGGCAATGACGAAGCCTACTCCATTATTCAAACCACAGATGGAGGTTATGCTGTAACCGGTAACTCTGACTCTACAAGTGGAGAAGTTAGCGGAAACCATGGAGGTACTGATTACTGGCTAGCAAAAAGAAACAGCGCTGGAGCTATTGAATGGCAAAGATCGCTTGGAGGCGATGGATATGACTGGGCCTATTCAGTAGTTCAAACAACGGATGGCGGTTTTGTAATTGCCGGAAATTCAGACAGCAACAATGGCGATGTTTCAGGAAACCACGGTAGCAGCGATTACTGGGTAGTTAAACTAAACAGTTCAGGGGCTATTGAATGGTCAAAATCATTAGGGGGCTCAGATGTTGACCAGGCTTATTCTGTCATTCAAACATTGGATGGTGGTTATGCAGTAGCAGGTCTTTCTCGTTCTACAGACGGGGACATTACAGCTAATCACGGCAGCAATGATATATGGGTAGTAAAACTAAAGAGCAATGGCGATTTAGATTGGGAAAAATCATTAGGCGGAACCAGCACCGATGAAGCTTATTCAATCATTCAAACAGCTGATGGTGGATATGCTCTGGCAGGTGTTTCTGCCTCTACTGATGGCGATGTAACCGGGAACCATGGTTTGGATTGGAACGTGGATGCCTGGTTAGTAAAAATTAGCAGCACAGGTTCATTGGAATGGCAGAAGTCTTTAGGCGGAAGCGATTATGACAACGCTTACGGTATTATTCAAACAACTGATGGAGGCTACGCTATTGCCGGTCAATCAAGCTCTACTGATGGTGATTTGACAGCGAATCACGGTAACCGCGATTACTGGGTAGTGAAATTGAGCAGCACAGCAACAATTCAATGGCAAAAATCGTATGGTGGAAGCGGAGGCGATGAAGCTACTTCTATCGTTCAAACAGCAGATGGTGGATTTGCGATAACAGGTTATTCAAACTCTAATGATGGAGATGTAACAGAAAATCATGGTCTATACGACTACTGGGTGGTTAAATTGAGAAGCACAGGTGTAATCGCTTGGCAGAAATCATTAGGAGGAAGCGGTCAGGACTTAGCTTACTCAATTGCTAAAACAACAGATGGCGGATTCGCTATGGCAGGTAAATCGTACTCTATTGATGGCGATGTTACAGGTCACCACGGGAGTGCCCTACATCCAGAGTTTTGGGTTGTAAAATTAGGTGAAGCTACAGCAACTGGTATTGCGGAAACAGAAAGCTCGATTGCACTTAATGTTTACCCTAACCCGGCAACGAGCCAACTATTTATCGAAACAAATGGTGCCGCTGTGGATCAAGTGAACATTTATGAAACTAACGGAAGCTTAGTAAGCCAAACCAAGCAAGTTCAAAATAAAACCATCGACATCAGCCAAATGGCAAGTGGTGTTTACATAGCCGAATTTAAAACTGGAGAAGTGAGCATTAAGAGAAGATTGATAAAGATGTAAAAACATCTGTACTCATACAAAAAACAAAGAGCCTAAGGATCTCCTTAGGCTCTTTGTTTTTTGTATGATCTTTTCCGTAAACGCCTTCAGTCTATTGTAGCCTCCTAATGAATCCTGTCGCCTCTAACATCCAGGCGCTGCATTACACCTGCTTCAAATTCCAGCCACTCCTCCCATCGGTTCAGCACCCCTTCCTTCTCTCCTATTTGGCAAGCCAAATCGAGAAATAAACGGTAGTGACCCGCTTCGCTCACCATCAGATTTTTATAGAATGATTTCAGTTCCTTATCCTCAATATTTTTAGAAAGCAACTTAAACCGCTCACAACTGCGAGCTTCTATCAAAGCCGAAAACAATAGTTTCTCCACCAGTCCATTTCCTCGCGAGTCGCCATGGCGTATGTAGGTAAGCAACTCGCTTACATATTTATCCTTACGCTGCCGCCCCAGTTTCAAACCCCGTTTTTTCAGATGCTCCATCACCAATTCAAAGTGCCCCCATTCTTCTTTCACAATTGGCGAAACAGCCTCTACCATCGCTTCAAAATCAGGATAGTTTTGAATTAAAGAAATAGCGGTGGAGGTAGCCTTTTGCTCACAGTACGCATGGTCCGTAAGAATTTCCTCAATTGATTTTCCAGCCAGGTTGGCCCAGCGCGGGTCGGTCGGTAATTTCAAGCCAAGCATAGTTCAGTTTAGTTTAGTTGATTTGGTGAACTCCATCACCTATTTGTGTTTCATAGATTTCGCAATGCAGTCCGGTAACCAATAAGTATTTCTCCTGCACCTTATTTTTAAATTCCTCGACTGCCGATTGATGTACAATCGCAATAGCACAGCCACCAAAACCAGCTCCTGTCATTCGTGCACCCAAACATCCTTTCTGCTCTTGTGCGGTCTCTGCAAGTGTATCCAGTTCAATACCTGTAACTTCATAATCATTCTTCAACGAAGTATGCGAAGCATTCATTAACCGGCCAAAAGTAGAAAGGTCGTTCCATTCCAAAACCTTGGCCGCCTCTTTTACCCGGAGGTTTTCACTTATAACATGGCGGGCACGTTTGCGAAGTACCTCATCGGTCAACACATCGAGCCAAAACATATCTGCCTCGCAAAGATTTTCTATTTCCGACTTAGTGGTTTGGATAATGTGCAAAGCAGCTTCGCATTCACTTTTTCGTTCGTTGTATTTAGAATGAATCAACGAACGGGGCTTCATCGTATTCATCACCATCAGTTTATAATCACCCAGTTCAAAAGGAATGTATTCGTGCCGAACTTTATTACAGTCGAGCAGCAAAGCATGGTCTTTCTTTCCCAAGGCCACCGCGTATTGATCCATGATTCCGCACTTCACACCTATGAAATCATTCTCCACTTGTTTGCAAAAGTTCGCCAGCCAAACCAAATTGACATTCGATTCTGCTTGCGACAGCAAAGCATAAGCAGTCAATACTTCCACAGCAGCCGAAGAGGAAAGACCCGAACCTTCGGGCAAATTGCTTTCATAAACTATTTCGCAAGCCGGCACAGAATGATTCTCCTTTAGGAGTTGGGCGATGATTCCTAATGGATAATTCGTCCAGTCGTTCTTTGCATCAAACACAATTTCATCATCCAAAGAAACTTCTTTGCTAAAGCTATGAGTAGCTGAACGAAGAACAATCCGGTTATCATTTCGTGGAATGAAAGTAGCGGTAACTCCTATAGTTAAAGCAGCAGGAAGAACTAAGCCACCATTGTAATCTAAGTGTTCGCCTATTAAGTTTACGCGGCCGGGGGCAAAATACTGCTTCACTTCTTCTTGCTTATTTTACTTCGCAAAATCTCAGCACAGGCATCTACATCTAATGGATTGGCTGCTGCTCCGGCACCCATTTCGCTGCCAGCGTACCACTTTACTTTATCCTTAGCACGAAGAGGAGGAAAGAATTTGATATGGAATGGATAATACTTTTCAGCATCTTCATAAGCCTTATCATTTACCGGGGCCTGATAAAGACACATCATGTAAGGAAAGGGTCGGTCGTAAACCTTATCGAAAGCTGCAGTAAGTTTACGCAGCATATCAGCTAAATCAAGTGTTTCAGACAAACGGAACTTATGCAACCCGGCAATCAATTTCTTGCCAACCACATAAACACCAAAAGGATAATCAGTAAAGTAAGGAATATAGGCAATAAAGCTGTCATTTTCATACACCACCCGCTTCATATATTTAATCTCCGCCTTGTTCAAATCCGCAAAAATGCTTTTGCCGTTTTGCTGATAATATTTCTTGGCATTCTTCAACTCCTCACGAATCTTTGCCGGAACATACGAATAGGCATAGAGCTGTCCGTGGGGGTGAGGCATGGTTACACCTACTTCCTCTCCCTTATTCTCAAATGGAAAGATGTATTTAATGCGTTTGTCTTTTGACAATTCCGAAAAACGCTGATGCCACAAAAGCACAATCTTGCAAACATGCTGAATGCTCAACTGATACAGTTTCTTATTGTGGTCAGGGGAATACAAAATTACCTCGCACTTGCCAACAGCTTCAGCACTTCTGAAAATCGTATTTTCTTTGGTCTTTGGTCTTTGATCTTTGATCTTTTCCAAAGTCATTACCGGAAAATCATTCTCATACATCATCACATCATACTTCGGCAGCGCTTTGTTTTGCGAAGGGCAAAATGGGCAATAGTCTTTGGGCATGTGGGGACGATGCTGCCGGTTGGGGGCTACCATCGTCCAGGTATCAAGCAAAGGATTCCATCTTAATTCACTCATGAAGCAATAATAGTGATTCGTGCCTTTCTTCAATTATTTTCGCGAATTTTCGGGGGCAGTTTCCACCGCTTTCATATTACACTCATTCTTCTATATTTGCGCCCGCTCTGTTTTAAACCAGAGTTTATTTTTAAGTAAAAACATAAATAAAAATGCAGAATTTAAGAGGAGTCATTAAGGCCTTGACTATTGTGTTAGTGTTTGCCTGTCTTTATCAGTTGTCTTACACTTTCCTGGCTGGCTGGGTAGAGCGTAAAGCAGATGCTTACGGAGCAACCATGGTTAACAAAACAGTTCCAACAGGTTTAACTCCGGCACAAGAAGTAGCCTTTCGCGATTCAGTAGATATTGTAGCTAAACAATATCGCAGAAATTATCTGGACTCCGTTTCAGGGATTCCGGTAGTGAATGTTCCGGGATTGAAGGACTTCTTTACTTACAAGTTCTGCCGCGAGCATGCTCTTTCTTTAGGTCTTGACTTAAAAGGCGGTATGAGTTTGATAATGGAAATTTCGGAAGATGATGTATTGCGTAGATTAGCTTATGGCACCCGTAATCCTCAGTTTAATCAAGCCTTGGTGAATGCTAAAAAGGAACAGGCTAACTCACAGGCTGATTTCTTAACCCTTTTCCAACAGGAATTTGAAAAGTTGAACAAGGATGCCAAACTGGCTGCAGTGTTTGCACCTATCGAATCTTACCAAGGGAAAATAAATATCAACTCTTCTAATGCAGAGGTTATTACAGTATTACGCAAAGATTTTGACGGTGCTATCCACAATACGTTCAACGTATTAAAAACCCGTATCGACCAGTTTGGTGTAGCTTCTCCAAATATTTCTTTACAGGAAAACACCGGTCGTATCATACTCGAATTGCCGGGTGTAGATGACCCTGCACGTGTTCGTAAATTGTTACAACAAACTGCTCAATTGGAATTTTGGGATACTTATGAAACCAAAGAGGTATTGAACTACCTTGGCGATGCAAACACTGCTTTGCGCGCTGAACGTGCTGCTAAAAAGGTAGCTGCTGATTCTTTAGGTGGTGCTGCTGTTGATACTACTAACACTGGCTCTGTTCTATTCAACGATACTACTTTAGCTTCTAACAAGAAGGATGAAAAAGCAAAAACAGATACTTCAGACAAAAACTCTAACCCATTATGGGAAGTACTTTACCCTAACATTACCCAAGACGGGAAAGATGCAGGAGATGGCCCAATGGTTGGTCGTGCCTTAGGAAAAGATACAGCAAAAATAAATCGCTTGTTGGCAAGAGAAATTGTACGTACAGCTTTACCTCGTAATTTAAAATTGCTTTGGAGTGCACACTCTATTGTAAAAGATGGAAGTGTTTATGGTTTGTATGCTATACAGGCAAATCCCGCAACACCTGAAGCACCGCTTGGTGGAGATGTAATTACCGATGCTTACCAGTCATTCGACCAATTTGGAACCCCTGAAGTTGACATTGCTATGAATGCGCTTGGTTCTGCTAAATGGGAGAAAATGACTGAAGCTGCGGTAAACGGTAATGCTGGCGGAAAGACCGTTAAGAAATGCATTGCTATCGTTTTGGATAACCGTGTATTCTCAGCACCTCGTGTGCAACAGAAAATATCAGGTGGTCATTCTAATATTACCGGTATTGATAACCTAGAAGAAGCAGTTGACTTAGCAAACATATTAAAGAGCGGTAAGCTCGAAGCTAAAACTGTAGTGATTGAAGAGCAGGTAATAGGACCATCCCTGGGTGCTGAATCTATTAAGGCCGGTTTAATCTCTCTGTTACTTGGATTTTTAATGGTGTTCATTTTCATGGTGATGTATTACAGCCGCTCAGGAGCTATTGCCAACATTGCGATGTTCCTGAACTTATTCTTCCTTGTTAGCTACATGGTTGCTCATGGTGCATCCTTCACTCTTCCGGCAATGGCGGGTATCCTCCTTACGCTTGCAATGGCGGTAGATGCGAACGTAATCATCAACGAGCGTGTGCGCGAAGAAATTGCACGTGGTAAAGGAATACGCTTGGCAGTTGATGAAGGTTACAGCCACTCTTACAGCGCCATCATTGACGGTAACTTAACTACCATGATTATTGGTATTGTACTGACTATCTTCGGTATTGGTGCCGTACAGGGCTTCGGCTATGTGTTGGTTTGGGGTCTTATAACTTCCATGTTCACTGCGGTATTAGTATCTCGAATTTTCTTCGACTCTGCATTCAACCGCAACTGGAATGTGACATTCGGCAACAAATACACGATGGATTTATTCAAGCACATCAACTTCGATTTCATTGGAAAAAGAAAACTGACGTACACTATTTCTACTATCATCTTCGCGGTATCTTTTGCTTCGATGGTATTTTATGGTTTCGATTTAGGTGTTGACTTTAAAGGCGGTCGTAGTTATGTGATTCAGTTTGATAAAGATGTAACTACCGAAGGAGTTTCCAAATCATTGGAAGGACCGTTAGCAGGTGCTCCGCAAGTTAAGACTTACGGTAGTAATAATCAGGTTTCTGTAACTACAGCCTTCCTGGTAGATTCAGCAGGACCTGTGACAGACAGTATTGTTGAAGCAAGAATTTACGAAGGCGTTAAACCTTTGTTTGCTCAAGCTCCATCTATTGAAGAGTTCCGTGTGAAGAATGTAAAGAGCTCGGTTAAGATTGAAGCTACTATCGCAGATGATATTCGTAAGAGTGCTATATGGGCGATTGTATTCAGTTTAGGAGGTGTGTTCCTTTACATTTTTGTGCGATTCAGAAAATGGCAGTATGCTACCGGTGCTATTGTGGCTTTGATTCACGATCCTGTATTAGTATTGGGTATTTTCTCGCTTTTCCGTCACGTGTTACCATTCTCTCTGGAAATTGACCAGAACATCGTTGCAGCGGTACTTACCCTTATCGGTTACTCGGTGAACGATACTGTGGTGGTATTTGACCGTATTCGTGAATCGGTTGGATTGCACCCTACACGCACCCTTACTCAAAACACAAATGATTCTATCAACCAAACATTGAGCCGAACCATTATGACGGTAGTAACCGTGTTCTTGGTAGCATTGATTCTCTTCTTATTCGGTGGAAGCCCGATCAGAGGATTTGCATTCGCCCTTTTGATTGGTTTAGTGGTAGGAACTTATTCTTCTATCTTCATCGCATCACCAATCATGGTTGATTTGATGGACAGAAGTAAGAAGGCTAACAGCTAAGAGATAGCAGGAGATTATAAATAAAAAAGGCGCTTCGAATTCGAGGCGCTTTTTTTTATGCCCACAGGGGTCTACCTAAATTTGAAGTGTGATTAGACTTCTTTTTACAAGGCTTGTTCGTATCTTCGAATCCAAGAAAAGTAACTCATGGAAAAACCGCAACCCAATAATCCTTTGCACGGCATTACGCTCGAAAATATACTGCGCCATTTGGTCGAACAGCTTGGTTGGGAGGAAATGGGACGTGAGGTGAATATCCGCTGTTTTGTGTTGGACCCGAGTATAAAGTCAAGCCTCGTGTTTCTACGCAAAACGCCCTGGGCGCGCAAAAAAGTGGAGGAGATGTATCTACGCAGTTTGGAAGAGCAATAGAGAAAGTTGCCGTTCTAAAGTTCGATTGTCTTGTTGTAGGCTAATTGATGGTAAACATCGGCACTTGGTCGCTTGGTTCGGTTCTTGGTTTCAATGTCGGTTTCATAGAGGCCGAAACGATAGGTGGGCCCCAGATGCCACTCGAAGTTGTCGAAGGTGCTCCACCAATAATAGCCGCGCACATCCATTCCTTTTTGCATGCAGTCGTTCACTACCTGGACGTAATCTTTCATAGCGCCAATGCGCTGTTTATCGTTGGTGGTGCAAACACCGCTTTCGGTAATAATCATGGGCAGATGGAACTGATTCCAATAGCGTTCCATTATTTCGCCTAAGCCAGCGGGATAGTATTCCCACATATCGTCATGGGGTTTGTTGTACCTGGCAAACTTTTCGGGCGTGTCCATATAATTTATGGGGAAAGGGTCGTGGGACATTTTGCAATAGTAACTCATGCCGAAGAAATCGAGCTTGGCCGCAAAGGGTTTTAAGCATCGCTCCATGAACCACCAATCGGATATTTTTTCGGGGAGAATGCCGAGCAGATTTTCGTGGGCGAAAAGAACCGTGTTGTGACTGATGCCGACCGGTTGGGTAGGGTATTTCTGCTTGATATAATCGTACATAAGATGGTGGGCGGCACCGAGGTTATCAATGACTTTAAACGCCTTCCATAGGTTTTGTTTAAAAGGAGGAAACTCGCCCAGCAGATAGGCTCCGCTGGTATATACATTGGGTTCATTGAAGGTGTTCCACCAACTGACATAATCGCCAAACTCATCTACTACCTTCTTGGCAAAATCGACCCACATGGCTATGTTTTCTTTTTGTTCCCAGTTTCCTTTAGCGGCAAACCAGAGGGGATTGGTGAAGTGATGGAGCACCATCATAATCTTCACTCCTCTCCTCTTCAAATCCTCCAAGAACTCTTTGTATTCCTGCACAGTTTCGGGATGCAAGGGGGCGAAGGGGGCGCGCTGGAGTTTGCTCCACATCAGGCTCATGCGATAGGCCGGGGCGCAGTGGGCGATGATGGCTGCATCTTCTACGAATCTTTTTTCATGGTCGCAAGTGCGGTCGAAAATATGACCGTCTTTGGATTTTACTCCCAACCATTCGTGCTCAAAAGCTGTTTCAATTTGATAGGCGGCTGTGGAGGTGCCGAAAACGAAATCGGGTGGGAAGGTCAGTTTCATGCTGTAAGATTGTAGGGCAAATGTAAATAAGCCTGCGATTAGTTATCGGGAGATAAAAAGGCAGGGAGACAAACAGCTTGAAAACTAAGGGGATTGGGGTTGTTTAATACCCCTGCAACAAGGGCGCTGCCCGCTTTGTTGCAAGGGTATTGGTAGTGGCGCGGCCTGAGATGGCTATGGCAGCGCTCCGACTCTTACTGTGATTTCAGCAGGGCCATTGTTGGTGAACTGAAGATGGGTTTTGGTAAGGTCGAGCCCAAGGCCACCCGTGGTGCCTAAGTAGGCAACCCCTTGAACTAATGAAAACCCCACAGTGCAAGGGCTGGCCGGCATATTGGTGGTGCAAACATCCGCAGTGCCATTGCCGCAATAGAGGTATATCTGCATAGTGCCCGGAATAGGAGGTGCGCCATCGATAGGAACCGTAACCGAGCCGCCTGAAGGAATATTGAAATCCTGCATTACAAAACCCGGAGGGTCAACGGGTGTAGTGCCGCTGGTTTTGGCAGGCAGGGTAACCGGATAAATTTTTTCGCTGCCGGGGGCAAAGTGCAGGTCGAGGATGTCTTGCGTTACATAATTGGTTTTCTCTACCTTCAAATCGTAGTTGCCGGGTTTAATTTTGATGATAGATACTTTGCCTTCTATATCGGTCTTCTTTTTATACATCACCACACCCAACTGCAACAAGGAAGCCACAGCGTTCTTTACCGGAGCACCTAATTGGTCGGTGATGGTGGCGCGCAGCTTGGTAAATGTTTTGCCGAGGTCAATCACTTCTCTGCTTTGGTGATATTGTCCCCACCATTCTGCGTTTTTAAAACGAAGAGTATTAGCCATTGTATCCAATTGCAAAGCCAAAAGATTATCCATAATATCTTTAAGCGTGAGGTTTGCCTGCTTCTTGGCGCTTGTTCGTGACACTATCGCTGCGCGAGGGTCGTTTATGCCGGTGAGGTAAAGAGTAACCAAGGCGCCTGTATCGGTTATATCGGTAGCCGACACCCCGAAACCAAGGATACCCGCAGCATTGGCCGAAGCCAATTGGCGGATGCGGTCGCATTCAGTCGCGCATTTTGTTTTCGATAAATCTTCGAGGTAGCTTTTCGAAAATTTAGCCTGGTCAATCAGGTCTTTATCTACCGGAGTAGAAGAAGCCGCAAAGGCTACGATGGCACTCGCCAAAGCATAGGTATGCTCTATCATCGAAGCCCGAATGTCTTTTACATTCAGCGTAATCCCTTTAATGGGTTTATCACCGAGTATAATGTAGTTTTTCACTATCACTATCTTACTCTTGATGAGCGCTACCGTAGGCGCAAAATTGGTGATAGAAGATGTGGCAGCTACCGAGGGAGCTGTTTCGCAGAAGCTAACGGTGGTTTCTGCTGCGGTCAGTTGGTTGATTTGAGTTTGTTTCATGATTTTTCGTTTTTAATTTTTAGAAATTATGATTTGAAAAAAAACATGGACAAATATTGCGGAGTGGGGTAGGGTATTTGTCAAGAGGCGAGGTAAAAATATTTTTTGACGAAGAAAGTTCAGTGCTTGAGGAGATACTCAAACTGCTCTAAATGGTAGAGGGCATTGTTGATTTGCTTGAGGTTGAACTGAGGGATTTTTTTCCGGGTTTCAGCTATGAAATTTTCGAATTCGGGAGATTTGTTTTCGAGTTCGGAAAGCTGGTTGAGATAGGTGATGAGGTGTTTTCGAGCGATGGGTTCTGCTTGATTTTTTTCGAGTGATTTTGCAGCACCCACAAATGCTAAGGTGGCGTTGAGGACTTCGCGGACAGAACGTTTATCACGAACCATTGGTTCGATGCCAAAGGCTTGTCCGCCTATGACATTGGCGCATTTAAAGAGGTTTCGGAGGGTCGCGGGCTTTTTGTGTTTTCCCATAACAGTGGCGTTTAGGGGGGTATATTCATTGGTATGGCTAAAATAAATCAAGAATTTGAAATGGCGAAATGAGGGTGGGGAGGATTTGATAATTTGGTGATTTGATGATTTGATGATGAAGGGAGAGTTTGACGTTTGAGGGTTTGATGGTTTGATTATGAAGTGAAGGTGATGGTGTTTATGGAGGAGTTTTTCTGTGTTAGCCATTGCACAACCGGTCTTACCCAGCGTCTTCCCGCCTTTACCCAGAGAGCTCCCGCTCATACCCAGCGCCTTGCCGCCTTTACCCATTGAGCTCCCGCTCATATCCAGGGTCTTCCCGCCCTTACCCAGTGAGCTCCCGCTCATACCCAACGCCTTCCCGCCCTTACCCAGCGAGCTCCCGCTCATACCCAGCGCCTTCCCGCTCTTACCCAAGGAGCTCCCGGTCTTACCCAGCGTCTTCCCACTCTTACCCAGAGAGCTCCTTTTTTACTTTTGGGAAGGGTGAATGAGGTTTTGCAGTGGAATTGGTGAATTTAACAGGAAAAGGCGTGGTTTTAACAGGGCTGCGCCCTGTGTTAGTGGATGGCGCCCTTTCAGGGCTTGAAAGCAAACTGCCGTCTTCTCATCGCTTGGGTTGTTGGGGAGGTGCAGCAGAATGGGGACTAAACAACAAGGGCAAAACGTAACTCTTCACTCGCGCAGAGTGCAGAGGCGGAGAGGCTGCGGGGACGAAGCTATGCCTGTTTCGCTTTGGCTTTTCAAAGTCACAGACTTTGAACTTTCATAAGAACTTCGAAGTCATCCGCAGAGCCGGAAGACTTTGAAGAACAGGGCTTTCTCAATTACCATACTTTTGCTTTACTTCATTCCAAAACTTATTCTTCCAATCTTTCCCATTTCTATAAGCAAGTATTTTCTCAATTACTTTATTGTATTTGTCAAACCTGTCATCAGAAACACAACCCAGATTTTGCCACTTAACACCATATTGTTGACCAACTGTATTTAGGTCTTCATCTGAATAAGCGGAAAGTCCATAATCAAAAATTGTGTAACTGTGTCTGAGCTTATATGTGTTTAAAAGACTGTCTGGATTTCCTTCCGAGACGCAAATAGCAACTGTGGTGTCGCTGGGAACTGCAATATCTTGTCCTTTGATTGGATAATAAAAATAATAGGTTTCCAATTGATAGTTCCCAGGGCTGAGTTCTTTAAAATTAAATTGTCCTTTATCGTCAATTGGAACGGTCTGAACAAGGCTATCACCTTGCTTGAGAAACATGTGTCCGAGAATAAGTGGTTTACTGTCTAAACAGTCTGTCAACTTGCCCCTTAATTCATAAGTCGTCTGTCCAAATGCAGTATTGCAACTGAAAGCGGTCATAAATGTCCATATTATTACTGTTGTCTTCATTAGCATGACGCATAACTATTAGCTTTGGCTAAAAGTATGAGACAAATCTACTTAATATGGTCGTCTTCACCTCACGAATCTAAAAACCTATATCATCCCGATGGGATTTTGTTTTTTTTTGGGGGGAGAGGTTGACTTCTTAGCCTTTCACTCGCGCTGGGTGCCGAGGCGGAGAACCTGCGGGGACGAAGCTAGGCCTGTTTCGCTGTGGCTTTTCAAAGTCACAGACTTTGAACTTTCATAAGAACTTCGAAGTCATCCGCAGAGCCGGAAGACTTTGAAGAACAGGGGGATGGCGCCCTTTCAGGGCTTAAAGGCAAACTGCTGTCTTCTCATCGCTTGGGTTGTTGGGGAGGTGCAGCAGAGGGGGGACTAAACAACAAAGGCAAAACTTAGCCCTTCACTCGCGCAGGGTGCCGAGGTGGAGAGCCTGCGGGGAAGAGGAGTCATTATCATTTTAATTTGGCCGCTCGGTCAGCAATTTGCTTGTAATAATAAGCATCAGTTTCTATTTGACCGGAATTCTTTCCTAAAATATCTTGTCTGTTTAGGAGTGAAGAAAGTCCTGTAAGTTCAACTACTTTTTTCTGTCTGTCTTTGTCTTGTAAGACTTCAAGTTTGTCAATAAGTGCTATACGAAAATCTTGTTTTCTTAACTCTTCATTGTCTGTCAAAGTCAGACAAGCAGCAAATACTTCATCCTCGTTTTCTGAGTGAATTGCTATGTCAATTAATTTGTCTGTCGAAGGAAGGGGAAGTCGTCCAAGAACATTGTGTCCGCCACCGTGCTGTGCCGTGTCAACATAGTAGCTTATCCAATTCTGGTTAGTTGTCTTGTCAAGAAATGTCTTTGTCCAATTCTCGCTGTCGCTACTTACAACTGAAAACTGATTTACTAAACTGTCTATAAGTTGACGGTCTGAAATTAAGTGCCGTTTGTTTAACTCTGTCATTGCCATTGCTGTCTGTCTTTAAACTTGTCGCTAACTTATCACTTCACCTCACGAATCTAAAAACCTATAGCATTCGGACGGGATTTTATTTTTTTTTGGGGGGTGGTTGGTTGGTTTATTAGCCCTTCACTCGCGAAGGGTGCCTCCCGATGCTTCGGGAGCGGAGTGCCTGCGGGGAACAAAACCCACTGTTAGAGGCTGGGTTTCTTACCATTTGTCAGTAAAGTGTTTTTTATAAATCTCTTTCTGAGTAACCTTTCCATTGGCTCCGATAATAAAATGAATAAGTGTTGAATCTCCTTCGTGAAAGTCTTTGTTGTCAAGTGTGTCTGTTCCAGCCATTTCAGATTCGATACAAAGTTTCTCATAAGTCCGGTTGTCAATGAATTTCCCAAACGCTACAAATACCCAACCACCGTCACCGCAAGATGAACTTGCAACAAATTTGTCAATTGCTTTGCCCGCCTTATCGCAAATGCAATAAGTAATGTTGCTGCAGTAGTCGCTTTCGTCCTGAGTTAGAATTGTAAACTCTATAAAATTTGAATCCCTATTTTGCCAAGAAAATAAATAATCTCTGTCGTAACCTTGACCAGCAAAAGTTCTCTTATGGTCTTGCCAAACCATATAAAATGTCGAACTGTCAAGTTCATTATATTTTCCTGGTCTTGTTTCCCAACTAAATGTGTCAATTTGAAATTCTGTCAGATTCGAAAATTTGAAGTCCTTTTTCAAGTCGGACAAAGTCAACAATTTTGTTTGAACTGTTTCTGTCGGTTTGGTTGATGAATTATTACAACTCATCAACCAAACCAATATTGCGAATATATAAAGTGTCTGTTTCATAAACTTGCCGCTAGCTTATTGCTTCACCTCACGAATCTAAAAACCTATATCATCCCGATGGGATTTTATTTTTTGGGGATGGGCTTAGCCCTTAACTCGCGCAGGGTTCCGAGGTGGAAAGCCTGCGGGGACGGAATTTCAAAAGCTTGTGGTCAGCATATTAATTTCATTCACAGCGTTATCTTTAAGTGCCCCCCATTTGGTTCGCTTTAGATATGGATGAGAATAGGTTTGTCGTCCGTCTTCTTCAAGTTCTGTTATGCCAATTGGATTGTTGTTCTTGTCGTAAAACACTATAGCTCTATCAGGAAGAAATGTTCCAGATTCTCCCCAAATATAACTGGCTGTGTCATTAAGTATTGTTACTAACCTTTTTGCTTTGTTGGAATCCAAAGTCTTGTCTAGTGAGAAGAATCCTTTGCAAAATACTGCTTTACTTACATCACCCAACGGAAAAAATAGATTGCCCTCAAATTCTGCTTTACATTGCGCTATATAATTTTCTTGTGTTGCTGCGTCACCATTTTTATAAACCTGTTTAAAATCATCTTTAGTAAAACGATAGGGATTAGTCAAAAAGCGATAAACCAAAAGACCGCAAACCGTCAAAATAATTGTCAGTATGTATTTGGTTTTATTGCTCATTAGAATTTATAGAGGTTAATATTAACCAGGCACTAAAAAGAGGGTATAACTTATCGCTTCGCCTCACGAATCTAAAAACCTATATCATCCGATGGGATTTTATTTTTGGGGTGATTAGTATTCCATTTGTTTTACCCAAGTTATTTTGCCGGAAACAACACCATTTGAAGCATCAACACGAAATATCTCCCCTTCAGAGTTCCATTGGGTTTTATCAACTGGGACTAAAGTGTTTTTTATCTCCCAATAGTATTTCTCGTCACCTTGATTGCTTGTTGGTTTTTGGTAGGTCAAGCTTACTTCCCAGGGACTAAAGCCAAGCTTAAAGCCAGATTTAACGGCAATGGCAATGGCTTCTATTTTAGTAATAGAAAGAGTAGAAAGCAAACTGGAGCTATCACTGGGTTTGATGCCAATAAAACGTTTAACGTTGCCTTTTTCATCCAAATGAATTTCCACAAGCCCTTCTATGGTATCAAGTAACAGGCAGTCATATACTATCTCAAATGATTTCGATTTCGACTGTTGGTTTTCTTTTGCAAAAAGCCTTTTCTGTTTAACCGTCTTTTTGTTACAGTCAGGCCAACGAGTATAAGCGATTCTTGTCGCGCTTTTAGTGCAATTATATCTAAAGGCAGTTTCAAAAAATGGCCGACCCACAATGCTAATTAAAGCAGAGTTAGCTATTACTTTTGTTTCCTCAATCGTTTGAGAAAATATCGGCAAACACAAGAGAGAGAATATTAAACTTAGAATTGGCTTCATCAGTAAATTTAAACTTATTGCTTTCACCTCACGAATCTAAAAACCTATATCATCCCGATGGGATTTTATTTTTTTTGGGGGGTGGTTGGTGCTTAAAGACAGGAGAGGCAGGATCAAGACTGTTGAATCTCACTTTGGCAGATAATATTTCCAATCATTTGCTTTCTCATAAACCGGATATGTTCTTGCTATCTCTTCCTCTTCCAGAGTAAAGGGATTTATCTGTGTAATAGTATCCGTTGCAGAAGACACATATTGATAACTACCCTCTTTAATCAGTTGCCCTCTTTGCGAAAATTCTGAATAAACAATAAGGTTAGGTTTGAATTTACAGATTTTTATAGTGTGGTTAATTAACGTTTGACCATAGTCAAGTCGACCAAAATGTCTTCCATCAGGCTTGGTTACATCAGAAGTGTCCGAGTCAAAGTATATTTCTATCTCCCTTTTATTAATGTCAGAAAATTGAAATCCAATTTTCTTAACTCTTTCCCCAATAGTTTTAATTATCTCAAGTCTATATTCTTTCTTAATGTCGTAATGCTGGATTGAAACTTCTTTATTGTGAAACAGATAAGTGCCTTTAATCAAACTATCCTCTAGGAATGTCAACA
The DNA here is from genome assembly GCA_947478005.1 of Bacteroidota bacterium. Classification (GTDB taxonomy): domain Bacteria; phylum Bacteroidota; class Bacteroidia; order Chitinophagales; family LD1; genus Bog-950. Next base: position 11,096 of record CANJVG010000004.1, on the reverse strand, counting down.
CTGTTACAATTGTCATTTCGGGCATTAGCGAGGCTACATGGTCATTGTAAAACGCGACTTCTTCTAATTCCCAGTATAAATCCTGGTATACATCAATCAAACCTCCTTTTGGGTTATAATATGCATTTAGTGAGTCAGTATTGAGGTTATTACACGTTAAAGTTCTCTCGATTCTTTTGCGCGACAGGTTACTTTGGCTAAGCAAAGTATTTGATAAAAATAAAGTAAAGAAAATCAAGAATACCTTGTTCATAGTAGCTAGTGCTAACTTACCGCTTCACCTCACGAATCTAAAAACCTATATCATCTCGATAGGATTTTGTTTTTTTGTTTTTTCCTCCTCCGTCTCGCGCAGAGCCGCGAGCCACCTTCCCGACTTTGAATCGGAACAGGCTCTCCGAATGAAGACAAACAGCCTCCTCCTCCGCCCTTCGGGCACCTCCTCCGAGAGGAGGACAAACAGCCAGCCGCCCATCCCGTTTCACTTATTTATAATGGGACAAACAGCCGGCTATCTTTTCAAAAGTGTAGATGACGAGGCGGGTGTTAATTCCCTTCCATCTCGCTCTCTTCTAAATCTTTGAGCTTTTTGCCTACGGCTATTAAGCGCACCATGCGTTTGAGGTAGGTGCTGTGGTTTTTTACATAGGGGTTGTCGGTATCCCATACGTAGCCGGCCAGTACAGAGCAGATCTGGCGAATGACTTCTTCGTTGCGCACTTCGGCAAAGAATATTTTTTGCAGGCTGCCTTCGTACCAGGCCAGCACATAGGAGCGGAAGGTATCTACGCCCTGCATCATCACATCGGTATATTCTTTTTGCCAGTCCACGGTTTCGCCCTGCAGTTGGCGCACTACCAGTTTGCTCGCTATTTGGGAGGAGGCAGTAGCCAGTGTAACGCCCGAAGAGAAAACAGGGTCGAGGAATTCGGTGACGTTGCCGGTGAGGACATAGCCATCGCCAAAGAAACGGTCGGTGCTGACAGACCAGGCCTGCAAGACGCGTGGTTCGAACAGGAACTCGCAGTCTTTGAAGCGCGGAGCGATGCTCCAGTCGCTGGCAATAATATCGCGCAATTGTTTTTCGGGTTCGCCCGGGAAGGCATCGAAGAAGCCGGGTTCGCTTACAAAACCGCAACTGGTAATGCCATTGCTGAAAGGAATGCACCAGGCCCAGACACCCGGCTTGTGGTCGACTATCAAAATGCGGTTGGGCTCTACATAGTCGTTTCTGCGGGTATCGCGGATATGGGTGAATAAAGTTTTGCGCGGAGGAAGATTGGAAGGTCTATCGAGTTTGAACAAGCGCGGAATAACGCGGCCATAGCCGGAGCCATCTACAATAAACCGGGCTTCAATTTTGCTCTCCACTCCGCTTTTGTCGACCACCGTGGTGGTGGAGTTGGTTCCTTCAAATTTAATATCGGTAACGGTTGTTTCGAAAGCTACCTCCACTCCCATCCGTTGCACTTCGGTGGCCAGTACATTATCGAAGTGAGCGCGCGGTACCTGCCAGGTCCAGCTCCAGCCTTTGGTAAACTGGTCGCTGAAATTAAAGTCCATAATGCCGTTGTCGCCATGGGTGAACTTAGCCCCAAACTTTTCCTGGTAGCCCTGCTCCTTGAGCACGGGAAGAAAACCGGCATCATCTAAAGCTTCCATGCAGCGCGGCAGTAAACTTTCGCCAATAACAAAGCGAGGGAATTTTTCCTTTTCTACAATCTTTACTTTGAATCCTGCTTTATTGATTATAGAAGCGGCCACAGTGCCCGCAGGACCTGCACCTATTACTAATACGTCAACTTTTTCTGTGCTCATTGGTTGAATAATTTAAGCGTGCGAATATACAATGGCAGCATTGCAGCCACCAAATCCGGAGGCTGTTTTTAATGCATGTGTTTTAATGCTTTTTGTTAGTTCCCTATTGACCGTAACGTTTTCCGAAACACCCAAAGTGTGGAAGTTCTTACTGGGAAGTATAATTCCTTCTAATAACGACTGATAGGTAAAGATAGATTCGAGCACTCCTGCTGCACCTAGTGTATGCCCGAAGTGCGCTTTAAGACTATGCAAAGGAACCTGCGCAAGGGCGGCATGATTAAATGCCTTTGCTTCCATTTCATCATTGAAAAGGGTGGCTGTGCCGTGGGCGGAGATAAAGGATAAAGCATCGGCAGTAACTCCACTATCCATCATAGCTTTGTTTATTGCAAAAGATAATTCCAAACCAGTTCGTGATGGGCCCGAAATGTGATTAGCATCGTTGCTGCTGGCTCCGCCATTTACTAAAATATTTTTTGAAAGCGATTTGTCGGTAGTCAAAACAATGGTAGCAGCGCACTCGCCCAAATTAATTCCATCGCGGCTGCTGTCAAATGGTTTGCAGGGATTCTTACTCATGGCATTCAAGGATTGAAAGCCGCTGATGATAAACTTTGAAAGCACATCGGCACCGCAGATAACCGCATGTTTGTATTTACCCGATTGCAATAAGCGCCTGGCAATGATTACAGAGAGCACACCCGAGATGCAGGCATTGGAAACAACCAAGGGTTTGTTCGTTGAGCCGAAATGTTCGGCAATTAGTTTAGCCGTATTGAATAATGAAACGCGGCTTCTCAGTTCTTCGTTCATGTCTTTGCCTTCTATCAGTTCAATATTTCCTTTGGTAGTGGAAAGAATAAAGAGTGTGTCGGCAGACGAGAGTTTTATCTCTGTTTGTGCTAAAGAATTTTGGATGGAAGCGATGGAAATAGTTTCGAAACGGGTAAAACCATCTTCGCAATTTATCTGCTCAAACATGGAAGCATAAAAAGCCTCAGGAGAAAGCGAACTGTCTGTAATTTGACGGATTGTAGATAGCCCGTTCGTTACCTTTTCGAAATTCTCTGTGGTGGAGTTTCCTAAAGGCGAGGTGATATTGTCGGCTGCTACGTAAACAGGGGGCATTACAATCCGTTTAGTTTTTTCCAGTCGGCAAATACTTCTGGAACTACCATCGAAAGTTCCATAGCCTTGCCTGAAACGAAAACCTGCGTGGTGGTTCCTTTACAAACCAGTTCACCGTTCTTTTCGTTGCGAATAATGTAATCAAAAATCAGTTTTGCAGCGGGGGTAATTCTCATGGTAGTTTCTACCAGCGCAATGTCTTTATACTGAAGTGTGCGTTTAAAATCGGTAGAGAGATGGACAATGGGCGTTGCAAAGCCTTTGTTATACATCTCCATATAATCAAGGTGATACTTCTTGCCGAATGCTTCTCTCCCTTCCTGAAAATAATTGACATAGTTGCCATGCCATACAATGCCCAGCGGGTCGCATTCATTAAAGCGAATTTCGATTCGGGCAACAGCCAATAGCGAGGATGCGTGTTTATTGCTCATTCGGGCTGTTCGGTTGCTTTATTCTCCGGTTCTACAAATATCTTCATCTTTCCGTGGGCAATCTCAGTTCCGTTAAGTTTTACTGAGCCGGATATAATGCTGACATCAAAAATCTGATTGGTAATAACAATTTCCGTTTCTATTTCTTCTCCCACCAAAGGAAGTTGTGTGAAAGCGAAATCGCGCACATCGCCAATAAAACCAATAGGTATTTTTTTGCCCAGCAAATCGCATTCATAACCCATTTTTGCCGCTGCTGTCTGAGCGATGTTTTCCATAAGTCCGGCCACCGTTAGTTTTCCATGGTTAGATAGCGGGTGGTCGTCACTAAATATAAAAGTTGTGATTGCGTGAGTTTCGCTAATCTGCTGCAACGAACTGATAAGTACAAAAGGCGGCTTTTGAGGAATAAGGTTTATTAAGTCTTGTCCGCTGATAGGTAATTTCATTTATACTTTTTTCCAGAAATCGTAATAGTTAAACCATTGCTCGGGGTTTTCTTTCACCATTCCTTCCAAGTCGTGAACATAATCTTCCATAATCATATCCAGTGTTGTTTCTTTGGTAACGGTTCTGTGGGGGCGACAATAGAAGTTATAATGAGTTGCACTTCGCTTTACCCCGTATACAAACGTGTAATTGGCTCTGAAAGTTTTGATAATTTGAAAAATGCCTATAGGAAACCTCGCTTCCTCCCCTAAAAATTTCAGGCTACGGGTTTTCCCATCATTCAAAAAACGGTCAGCTGTGGTGGCTATTATTTCGTTGCGTTCGAGCGCCTCGCCTATTTCGTAAATATGTGAAAGGTCATCTTTAATAGGGATGAGTTTGAATTTTCTACCTCCGGTTACCTGGTCCATATAGTTTTTGATGGCTTCATGTTCGCGGTCATACACCAGAATATTGATGGTGTCGCCATAGTTCATGAGATAGTGACCGGCAATTTCCCAATTTCCCAAATGCGCGCCCAAAAGAATTCCTCCTCTGTTTCCTGCCACAATGGCTCGCATATTTTCGGCACCGAAGGATTCGGAAGTAAATTGATCTCCCATGCCTGACATTATCATGGTTTTGTCAATGAGCATTTGCCCCAGACGATAGTAGCTTTCGTAGATTTTGAAGAACGATTTAACCCTGCCGTAACCAATGCGCTGGTTGAAGTAATGGTAGATATGCTTAGATGTTTCGAACGAAAAGAAGAAGTAATAAAGAGCTACAAAGAGAAGGATCAAATAGGCGGGACGAACTCCGAAGTTTTTGAAGATGAAGATGAAGATGGCGTAGCCAACGGTGTTTCCACGCGATTTACCTTTCCACTCCGCCATTGCTTAAGCCTTCTGCGCTAATTTACTGATAACGTAATCGTATAAATTTTGGAAGGTGCGAATACCGGTGAAATCCTCCTGTTTTACTTTTATACCAAAGTTGCCTTCAATAATAACCACAAGGTCTACATAATCCAGTGAATCCAGTTCAAGGGTTTCTTTAAGGGTTGCATCTGGCGAAATGATTGATTCATCAACTTCAAATTCCTCGGTCAGGAACCCGTTTATTTTAGAAATTATTTCTTCGTTTGTCATAACAATAATGGGTTAATTATACTTCCACTTTCTAACAATCAACGATGAGTTGGTGCCGCCAAAGCCGAAAGAGTTGGACAAAAATACATCAATATTCTTCTCTTTAACAGTTTTGGCAATATTCAATTTTGCAGAATACTCGTCAGGGTTCTCGAAGTTGATATTCGGGGCTACAAAATTATTGTGCATCATCAAGAGGGAATAGACAATTTCACTGGCACCCGCCATCCAACACTCATGGCCGGTCATTGATTTGGTAGAGCTAACCAGAGGTTGATAAGAACCAAATACTGCAGCCAAAGCCTGTGCTTCACTGGCATCACCCTGGGGTGTAGAAGTAGCATGAGCGTTGATGTAATCAATTTCATCAGGCTTTATGTTTGCATCATTTAAACAGGTCATTAGCGAACGAACGGGACCATCTACTGTAGGATTAGATATATGACCGCCATTGGAAGAAAACCCGTAACCGATTAGTTCGCCCAGAATAGTAGCGCCACGCTTCTGTGCGCTTGCAAGGGATTCTATAATGACGGTAGCCGCGCCACCACTTGGAATTAATCCGTCTCTATCCTTATCAAAAGGGCGCGATGCTTTGGTGGGCTCATTTTCGCGAACCGAAAAAGCTGCGAGTGCATCGAAGGTTCCCATGGAGAAGATGTTCAACTCCTGTGCTCCGCCACAAACTACTCTATCCTGATAGCCATGACGAATTAGGAAAGCGCCCAAACCAATGGAATGTGAACCGCTGGCACAAGCTGCACTTACGGTAAAGTTGATTCCCTTTAGCTTGAAAATAGTAGCCAGGTTCATGTTCACTGTGCTGTTCATGGTTTGGAATACGGCTCCGCTACCGGCAAACTGAGTATTTTTCTTCTCGCGCATGATGTCGGTAGATTCCACCACTGCTTGGGCAGTGCTGTCATTGCCATAAATAATGCCTGTTTCATGGTGGTCAAGGAAATCCTGGTCCATCTTGGCCTGTTCCAAGGCCTGCAAGGTAGCCATGTAAGCATATTCCCCCGGCTCGGAAAGCATAATGCGGGCACGCCTGTCGAGCAATCCTTTCAATTGAGGTTTTTCACAAACACCGGTCAAGCCCGAACGATAACCGAATTCCTTTCGGGCAGGGTCGAGAATAATTCCCGATTTACCGCGATAAAGCGAGTCTTTTACTTCTTCCGTATTTTTTCCAATACAAGACCAAATGCCAATGCCCGTAATAACCACACGATTCATAGCGCAATAATAAAATTTTGAAGGTTTGCCTGCAAACGTATTTGGGGTTTAGTAAGAAGCATCGAATTTTAGTCAATAAGTTACTCTTCTACCTTCTTTTTCTTCGTTCCGGCATAGATGCTGTAGCGAAAGAAACGACATTCTAACTGTCCGTTGTAGACGGTGTAGCGCTTGGAAGTGGCAAGACCGACATTTTTTAAAGCAGCCTGGTTGGAAGAGATAATCCAGCAGTCGTAGCCGGCATATTTCTTTTTGAAGGTGTCGCCCATGGCGTGGTACATGCCAATAATGTCTTCGTCTTTATCCATTCGCTCGCCATAAGGCGGGTTCATCAGCAGGATTCCTTTGCCAACGGTAGGCGGGGCATCGCTTTCCATAAAATCGGCACAACGAATCCGAATCATATCTTCGGTTTTCGAGCGTTTCACGTTCTCTTTTCCTTTGCGGGCCACATGCGGAGAAATCTCAATGCCATACAAAATCAAATCAGCTGTAGAAATCTTGTCTATGGCCGCTTCATGAATGGTTTGCCAAAGTTCTTCGTTGAAAGGGAGGAATTGTTTCCAGTTCATAAACCCAAAGTTTTCGCGGAAATAACCTGCAGGAATATTAGCGGCCAACATAGCCGCTTCAATCAGTATAGTTGCCGAGCCACACATGGGATCAACGAAAGTGCTGCGCCTGTCCCACTCACTCAACTGCACCAAACCCGCAGCCAATACTTCATTGATTGGAGCCAAATTTGTTTTCTCACGATAACCGCGCTTGTGTAATGAATCGCCCGAACTATCCAAAGCAATGACACAACGATTTCGGGATACATGCAAGTGCAACCGAAGGGTTGGATTATCTAAATCAACCGAAGGGCGTTTATCATCACATATCTCTCTGAACCGGTCGCAGATAGCATCTTTTGTTTTCTGCGAAATGTATTGTGAGTGGTTGAAGACTTCGGTGTTCAATACAGTGTCAATAGCAAGGGTATCATCTACTTTAATCAAATTCTCCCAGGCAATGCTTTTTACGGCATCATACAATTCGTTCTCGCTCGTTACTTCAAACTCGGCAAACTGAACCAATACACGAAGAGCAGTGCGCAAAAGCAAATTGGCCTTGTACATTATGCCAATATTGCCATCGAAACTAACTGCACGGTTGTGAATTTCCAAATTCTCGGCACCCAGTTTTCTTAGTTCTTCCTTGCATAGTTCCTCCAAACCGAAAATAGTTTTGGCAACCATTCGATAATTGCTCTGTCCGTCAATAGGAATAGGGAATAAATTCATAGGGGCAATGATAATCGGTTCTGAGGATTACTTGGAAGGAAATCCCGAATGGGCAAGAACATTCTTCGCCTGATTCAAATGTCTTTGTTCGTGGCCGCCAAGAATGATGAGCAAGTCAGTTAAAGTATAAGTTATGATTTTGAGAGCAGGAGAAGAAAGAATGGTCTCATCTAAATCAACCTTATCCAGTTGCCGAATGCAAATAGTAAATTCATTTTGATGCTTTTCGAAATCACTTAAGATGCTTGCCGCAATGGCACTTTGTGACGGAGCAAAAGCCGGAGGACTTTTCATTGGCTTGGCCACTACAGGCCCGGTTTCTTTAATCAGATAGCCGCCAAAGAATTTGGAAATGAACCCAATGTTTTGACAAAATGAATTCCGGTGTTTGCCCGAAATCAATTCGTTGAACTGAGGATAATAAGTGTTGTTGGAAACGATCAAATGATCAAGGCATTGAGCAATGCTCCATTTTTCGGCAGCAGGTTTCCAATTTAATTGTTCGGGAGAAAGATTTCCGAAAAGATTTTTGGCTTCCGCGGTTACTTTATCAAGTTCACCAATTGTATTTTCAATTGCACCGGTCATTTGCATTACCATTAACTACTCGCTATTAACCGGTCGCTATTTATCTTTCCAGTTGGCTACTTTCAGTTTCTCTGCATCGTGTGTTTCGTTCGAAGCAAAGTAAACAGCACAACGTAAGGTATAGAGTAGATTCCTGTCTTGTGTTACACCTGCCTGCCTGTTTGATTTACTGTAGAGCCGTTCAGCATCTTTATTTTTAAGGTCACTCACCTTCTTTATTCCCATCTGAATCAAATCATCGGCCATTGACCGGCCTACTCCAGGAATAAGCATCAAATCCTTAATAGCGTCCTTATATTCTTCTGCTGTCATGCTGCAAACATAATTCTTTGCCTTTAAGCAGCCCGAAATGTTTTTAGAGACCCAAAGTATCTATCGGCTTACCCAATCCACAAAGGCGTTTGCCTTTTCGCGGCTAACATCCAGATGCAAATTTTTATCGCACTTCAAATGCACTTCAATCTTTCCGGTGTCATGCTTTTTGTAGGTGTCAATTTGGTCTATATGAATAATACTCTGCCGGTTGGCGCGGAAGAAATGTTCAGGATTTGCGGTCTCCTCAATTTCGTCAATCGTACTGTAGTCAGTTATCATTTTCTCGTTTTCGGTAGTAACTAAATAGATGACTACATCTTTGACAAAATAAGAAACACGGTTTTCCGGAACCGGAACAATACCCGATTTATAATGCGCCAAAAAACGCTCTTTGAATTTAGGGGTGCTATTGTTCTGCATATTCTCGAGCAGCGATTTAAACTGTTCGGCAATCCCATTATTCTTCTGACCAAAATATTTTTTGAACTTATCTAAAGCCAATTGCAACTGGTCTTCATCAATGGGTTTCAACAAATAATCTACGCTGTTTACCTTGAAGGCTCGAATAGCATACTCATTGTAAGCCGTAGTGAATATGACAGGAGTTTCAATTTTTACCTTATTGAAAATATCAAAGCTGACTCCATCGGCCAACTGGATGTCCATGAACAGCAAATCGGGATGTTCATTTTCCTTGAGCCATTTAACGGAGGAAGCAACTGCATCGAGAACCACAAGGACTTCAATAGTACCATCCATCTTCTTCAGCAAGCGCGTAAGATTTTTAGCAACCAAGGGTTCATCTTCAATTATTACAACCTTCATGACAATGGAATTTTAGCAGTGAAAGAATCCAGCGTTTCAATTACCCGAACATCCTTATCCGAAATATAACGATACAGGCTTTTTAAGTTCTCAAGCCCATGCCTATTCGAAATTTCAACTGCATTTTTGAGTTGCAAATTATTCTCTACCAAAAGGAAATCGCTTTCTGTCTTTATGCGTATAACCAACGGAGAATCTTTTGAGGTTGTATTATGCTTTACCGCATTCTCAATTAATATCTGAAGCGTTACCGGCACAATCATTCGCTCCTTTACTTCATCGCTCAATTCAAATATCACCTTCAAGCCGCCATCGAACCTTGTCTCCAGCAATTTGATATAGTGATTCACAAAGTTCACCTCCGTTTGCAGACTAACGACACTTTTCTCTTTATTCTCCAACACATAACGATACACTTTAGACAACTGCAACAAAAAATCAGAAGCCAGCTGAGGATTTTCGAATATTAATGAATTGAGAGACGAGAGCGCATTGAAAAGAAAATGAGGATTGAGTTGGTTCTTCAAATTATCATATTGAACCAAAGCTTTTTCCTTTTCAAGTTCAGTAGCAAGTATTTTTTCTTCTTTCCAGCGCATGAAAAAATGGTAGCCAAAAATGGAAAGAATCAAACTGAGCACCATAAAAATATTGATAACAAAGCTGGCCACCCATACTTCCTTAGAAATAGGGTGATTGGGCAATAGTTTCAGCAGAAATGGAACCGTAGAGATGCGAATGGCAAATAGAACAAAAAGGGTAATGATGAATTGCAGAAGAATTCTCAGCCCTACATTCTTTTCAAACGGAAGCTTTTTGTCGAGGTAAATATCAATAGCCCGAACAATAAAGCCAAAGAAGATGAGGAAGAAGATACCGATTAAACTTGTTCCTAAATGCCAAAGAAAACTCTGCTCAGAAAAAAACAAAACCTTTACAATAGTTGCTACTGAAAAGATAGCCAGAATTGTAAATGCCGCAATTTTATTTTCCTGCTTCAACCTCATCCTTTCACGATTTCACCATCCTTCATTTCAATAATCCGGTCAGTCTTTTGAGCAAACTCGGGATCATGAGTTACGGCAATAATAGTTTGACCTTTGGTGCGGGCTAAATCTTTCAATATATCAAACACGATATTGGTATTGTTCGAATCAAGATTACCCGTTGGTTCATCGCCCATAATAACCGTAGGGTCGTTGGTTAAAGCCCGGGCAATAGCTACCCGTTGTTGCTGCCCACCAGATAGTTTGCTTGAAAGCTTGGAGGCAAAACTCTGCATATCAAGCCACTTTAGTTTTTCATACGCGCGGTCTTCACATTCGCTCTTGGAATATTTGCCAAGTTTAAGAGCCGGAAGCATGACATTCTGCAATGCCGTAAACTCGGGCAGAAGAAAATGAAACTGAAATACAAATCCGATGTGCTCATTTCTAAATCGTGCCAGTTCATTTTGAGATAAGCCGGTTACCGACTTCTGATTGATGAAGATTTCACCCTGGTAGTCGGTATCAAGCGTAGAAATCAGATACAATAACGTTGATTTACCACAGCCCGATTTGCCAACAATAGAAACAAACTCACCTTTGCCAACCTCAAAAGAGACATCCTTCAATACTCGGAACTCCTCAGGGTCGTGGAAGTATTTATTGAGCTTAATTGTTTTTAGAACAGTCTCCATTGTATTATGTATTCAGTTACCATTAGTAAACTTATCCTCGTAAAATTGCCACAGGGTCAATCTTTCCCGCCTTTATACTCGGCATTAATCCAGCAAACAACGTGGTGACAATTCCAAACCAAACACCAAATGCATAATGATACCAGTGGAAAGTAACCGGAAAATGAGTAATGCTTATAAAATCATTTTTAGGAAATGG
>CANJVG010000003.1 GCA_947478005.1 Bacteroidota bacterium | reverse complement strand
TCGGTCTCATTAGTAAACCCTTAAAAATTACACGTATTTTTAAAGTTGTTTGCTTTGTAAGATTATGCCTTGTAGCATATTTGCAGGAAACCTGAATTGAAACCAGATGTGTGGAATTGCCGGATATTTTTCGAAGGAAAGTAATCACCCGAATGAGTCCTTTTTAAAGGAAGCGGCTCTGTCGCTTTCTAAGCGCGGGCCCGATTTGCAACAGGCCAAAACGCTTTCGCCTCAGGTTGGTTTTGCGCATGCGCGATTATCTATCATAGACACTTCATCCCTCGGCCATCAACCGATGAGCGATGAAAGCGGGCGGTTCACGATTATTTTCAACGGAGAGATTTTCAACTTCCATGAGTTGCGAAAAACATTTCTGCCTGATGTAAAACTAAATTCCTCCTCCGACACCGAAGTGCTGCTGCACCTCTTTATTCAGCAACGTGAAAAATGTCTGGCGCATTTAAATGGCTTCTTCGCTTTTGCCATTTATGATAACCAGAAAAAGGAAATATTCCTGGCGCGCGACCGATACGGCATTAAACCGCTGCATATTTTTAGCGATGAAAAGACAATTGTATTCGCTTCGGAACTAAAGGCGATACTGAAGTTTCCCATCAAAAAAGAACTGGACTATAACACCCTCGCGCTTTATCTGCAGTTGAATTATGTGCCGGGAGCGCACTCTATTTTAAAGAATATTACACGGCTGATGCCCGGGAATTATGCGGTGATTGATTCCACCGGAAAGCTGACAGCGGAGAAATATTACTCGGTTCCTTATAAAGGAGGAAAAAAGATTCCGGTTGAACAGTTTGATTATGAAAATTCGAAGGCAAGGCTTCGGACCTTGGTGGAGGAATCTATACAGCGAAGGCTGGTGAGTGATGTGCCGCTGGGTTCTTTTTTAAGTGGCGGTATTGATTCTTCGATTGTGTCGTACTGCGCGGCAAAAAATGTGAAGCAGCTCAACACATTTTCTATTGGCTTTAGCGATGAGCCGTATTTTGACGAAACACAGTATGCCAACCTGGTGGCGAAGAAGCTCGAAACCAACCACACGGTGTTTTCTATTTCTAACGATGAAATGTTCTCGCATATTTTCGACATTCTCGATTATGTAGATGAACCATTTGCCGATTCATCCGCTATTGCGGTTTATATTCTGAGCAAAAAAACCAGAGAGCGGGTGACTGTTTCGCTTTCGGGTGATGGGGGCGATGAGCTTTTTGCGGGATACAACAAACACAAAGCAGAGCTTCGCGCACGCGAAAAAAATCTGGTGAATGCTATTGCAAAAGCGGGTCTGCCATTGTTCAAAATGCTTCCTAAATCGAGGCATTCGAAATTCGGCAACCTGTTCAGGCAGGCGCAGCGGTATAGTGAAGGCTTGCAACTTTCGGCTGCCGAGCGATACTGGCGCTGGTGTGTTTTCAGTGGGCAGGACGAGGCCGTTTCGCTGCTGCAAAACAAAAACAAGGTGGACAAAAACGAACTGGACAAACGCAGGCAGTTTGTGTTTGATGCGGTGAAAGAAGATGGCGAGCTGAACGATATTCTTTTTGCCGACACGCAAATGGTGTTGCCTAACGATATGCTGACGAAGGTGGACCTGATGAGCATGGCCAATAGTCTGGAGGTTCGGGTGCCGCTGCTCGACTACACGGTGGTGGACTTTGCTTTTTCGCTGCCCGTGGCTTTTAAAATAGATGGTCAGCAGGGCAAGAAAATTCTGAAAGATGCTTTCAGAAAAGATTTGCCCGATGAAATATTCACCCGCCCAAAACACGGGTTTGAGGTGCCGCTGTTGAAGTGGATGAAAACCGGTTTGCGTTCTTTAATTGAAGAAGAGCTGCTGTCCAAAAAATTTATTGAAGAGCAAAACATTTTCAACCCCGCTCAAATCGAAAGCCTGAAACAAAAACTGTTCAGCAACAATCCGGGCGATGCTCATGCCACGGTTTGGGGCCTGCTGGTGTTTCAATATTGGTATAAGAAATACTTTTTGTGAGGTAAGCTTTTAACGGCTTGTTGGTCAGGCGACCAACAACGGCATAGTAAGTTGAAGTTTACGAAATTGGCGGAGGTGTAAAGAGAAACACCCCGCTTAGGTTTATTTAACCCGAGTTCTGGTTTGTTTTACCGGAATTCGGGTTTTTTTATGCGGGGTTATGGTTTGTTTGATGGCAATTCTGGTTTGTTCGGGTGCAATTCGGGTTTGTTTAGCGGGAGTTCGGGTTTGTTTTGGGCTGGGGAGGTTTGTTTTGGGTTGATTGTTAAAATGGTTGTTCTTTTGGCTTGAACCAAAAGAACCAAAAGTTCAAGGCTGTGAGGCTTTGGGCTAAAAATCATTACAGAAACCTAAACTGCACAAACTCGCGCATGAGGTTTGGTCGCAAATTGAAAGTGTTGGTTGCGCTCAAACAGTGTGCAGTTCTTAACGGTTTCTTCCATGATTTTTTTAACGCCCAAATCCTCAAGGCCGAGGGAAATACGGGGGGAAGGTTAGATATACCTTACAGAACGCAGGGTCCTGAGGCAGAGACCCTGCCGAGAAAAAAAGGCAACGTTTAATCTCGAAAAGAAACTGAAAGGAATGAGTGTGGAGGAGATTAAGAGGAGGTTGGGGGATTGAAGGAAAGTTTTAGGTTTGAGGGAGAATAATGCATCATGAGTTGGAGAGAATTTCAGGGGAAAATTATTGAGCCGCCTGATATAAAAGGTGGGGACGGTCTAGTGCTCATCGGATATATACCACCAAGCTTAGTATTCTTAGTTATGCATTTCATACCGCATTGGATACGTGATGAGATGTTTACTGTTCTGGCCATTGTGCTTCCAATTGCTTTTGTTTCAGTGCTTGCATATTCTGTTTATAAAACGAAGACAAAGGTTCACAATATATTAGGCACTTTCTCACTGGTAGATGACAGGATTATCGTTAATCTAAAGAATGAAAGCGATAAAACCTTTCGAATAGAAGAGATTCAATACCTCAACATTTTTCAACAATCTTTCTACCCTGGTGAATCAATGATTGTCTTCTTGACAAATATTTTCGAGTGCAGGTTTGATTTATACGTTCATAATACTCATTACAGATACAAATTTATAGCGGATGGATCCCAACAAAAGGAAAACTTAGAAGCTATTTGTAACGAATGGAACAAACAAGGATATAAGGCTAAATTTCTGGTAGAATAAATATTCCTTGTTGGCTGTTTTTTTTCCCGCCAGCACGCAGTTAAAGGAAACCCCAAGCGGGACAGGTCGGGTTAGCGATTGTAGTGGAGCTCCTTTTTTTGCTGGGAGAGAAAGACTAATACATCCACCTCCGTCTCGCTCAGAGCAGCGAGCCACCTCCGCCAGCGGAGGACAAAATACAGCAAAAAAAGAGCGGAACGGAAAGCGCGACCGCGCCTCGCGGGAACCCCAACTTATTTCCCCGCAAAAAACGTCAGCCCTTTTTCGCAAAGCAATTGGTTTCGGTCGTTGAAGACTTTCACCTTATAGGTGCCGGGCGCTTTGAAGCTATAGGGCGTCCAGGCAAAAATCCAATCGTTCTGCACGTTTTGTTCGGAGGAGCTGTCATAAGTTTCCACCCCGTTTTTACCCACCGTATAAACTTTGAAAATCACCTTGGAGGTGCCCGAAAAAGTCCGGGGGTCTTCCGCCTGCATAAAAATCCGTTGGACAGTGCTGTCGGGCGAAGCAATAAATTGGTTGTTGTTCATAAAACAATTGCCCGATTCGTTTACATAAGCGCAAAAGAACAGAGCGGTTTGGCTATGCGCTTTGGCAAAGAACAACAGACAGGCAAGAAGGATGGCTGATTTTTTCATTTTAGAATTTGGATAAAGTTAGGATTAAAATGACAGCACCATGAATGGAGAGGCGGCTGGAATGCCGTAAGACTTTATTTCACCAACTCGCCCTGCAGGCGCAGCAGTTCTGTCTCTGCAGCTTTGGCATCATAGCGCGCGTTCACCAGCCGCGTTTGGGCATTCACAAAACTGATTTGCGCTTCGCGAAGTTCAATAGCCGTGGACTGTGCCAATCGAAAACGCTCCAACGCAATTTTTTGATTCTCATCGGCCAGGGAAATATTTTCTGTTTCCAAGGTCAACTGCTCTTTAGCTTTGGCCAACTCTTTAATCGCTCTGTAGTTGTTCAGCTTAATCTGAAACCGCACCTTCTCGAGATTGAACTGCGAGGAAAGAATTTGAATAGAAGCAATTTTATTTTGGCGAATGGTGTTCCGCCCGTTGAACAGCGGAACGTTTAAACTAAAGCCGGCATTCAATCCATACGACTGATTGAACAACGAAAAACCGGCCGTGCTGTTGGCGCGATTGTAACTGTAACCTACATTGCCGTTCAGGTTTGGAAGAAACTGTGAGAAGGCTTCCCTCTTCGCAAACTTCGCCACCTCCATATTCTTCATAGCCGCCTGCAGTTGGAAGTTCTTGTCTAACTCCGTAGAGATTTTTGGTTCGTTGAAAGGAATCGAATCGGTTACCGAAAAATCAGTTTCGGCATTGCGCGACAGCAACGTGTTTAAATCAGCCTTGCGCTGTTCCACCGTTTTCCGTTGCGAAAGCAAATTGCTTTTCTGTTCATTCAAATCCACTTTGGCCTGCAGCAAATCAACCTTGCTCGAACTGCCCACCTGAAATTTCATGTCCGCGAGCTTCACCCGTTCGTTCGAAATGCGGATGGCTTCATCAATGGCCTTCAACTGTTGCTGCGCACGCACCACGTCATAGTATGCATTCAACACGTTAGCCACCACCGTCTGCATTTCATCCTTAAACTGCAACTCGCCAATCTCCGCCAGTCGCTTCAGCTTGCCCTTGGTCGCAAACATTTTCAGCCCATCAAACAAAGTCCAGTTAAGAGCCACACCGGCAGTCAGATTATTGCCGGTCACATTGTTTTTGTCTATCTCGGTACCGTTCGTAAATTTTTGGTTCAGATTATTCAGCGTGTAGTTGTCGCTCAACGTTCCGTTTATCTTCGGCAACATGCCGGCATTGCCCACCGAATTGTTTCGCGCGGCAATCTCCGCATCGTTCTTCGCTATTTGAATATCGTAGTTATTCTTCATCGCCAATTCAATGGCCTGCTCAATCGTGAGGGTTTCCTGTGCCGCTGCTTTGGATGGCGCCAGCACCACCAGGCATAAAAGAAACATAAACGCGATTCCGATTCTATTCAGCATGTTTCTTGGTTCTTGAAAGATAGGAATACATAGAAGGGATAACATACAGGGTAAGTATCAGCGAGAACATGAGGCCGCCTATTACCACAATACCCAACGATACGCGGCTCGATGCTCCTGCACCCAGCGCCAGGGCAATAGGCAAGGCACCCAACGCAGTAGCCAAACTCGTCATCAGAATAGGGCGCAAGCGAAGCGCGGCTGCATCTATCACCGCTTCTAATTTCTCTTCACCAGCCTCGCGTTTTTTGTTCGCGAACTCTACAATCAAAATCCCGTTCTTGGTCACCAAGCCAATCAACATGATGATGCCGATTTGTGAGAAGATGTTCAGTGTTTGATTAAACATCCACAAGCTCAGCAAGGCACCCGCAATAGCCAATGGAACCGTGAACATGATAATCAGCGGGTCCACAAAACTTTCGAACTGTGCTGCCAGAATTAAGAAGATAAGTATCAGCGCGAGGACAAATGCAAAGCCAATGTTCGAAGAACTTTCCTTGAAATCGCGCGAAGCACCGGTAAGTGCCGTGTTGAATGATTCATCCAACACCTTTTTCGAAATTTCTTCCATCGCCAGCACCCCATCACCTACTGTTTTACCCGGAGCAAGGCCCGCAGAAACAGTAGCGCTTTTATAGCGGTCGAAGTGATAAAGCTGCGGAGGATTACTCTGCTCGGTAATAGTCACCAGGTTGTCGAGCTGAATCAAAGCGCCCTTGTTGTTGCGCACAAAAAACGTTTTCAAATCAAGCGGCTCATCGCGGTTTTCTCTATCCACCTGCCCTATCACCTGGTATTGTTTACCGTTCATGATAAAGTAACCCAATCGTCTTCCGCTCAATGCCAATTGAAGCGTGGTTGAAATATCTAAAACACTAACCCCAAGGTCATTTGCTTTCAATCGGTTTATTTCAATCTGCAGTTCGGGTTTGTTGAATTTCAAATTCACATCCACCCCCTGAAACGTTGGGTTCTTATTCGCCTCTTCCAAAAACTTAGGCAACACCTCGCGTATCTTCTCGAAGTTCAAATTCTGAATGACAAACTGCACCGGCAAACCAAAGCGCGCACCACCTCCGGTAGAAATAGTTTGATCCTGAATAGGGAAAACCTTGCCTTCATTAAATCGCCCTGAGTTCTTTGCTACATATTGCGCCACATCGTTTTGCGAACGTATGCGTTCATCAGGTTCGCTTAAACGCATACGAACAAAGCCTGTATTTACCGCGCCACTTCCTGCAAAGTTAGGAGATGTTACACTCAACACAATTTTTGCTTCGGGCACCGAATCCATCGCAAAGTGCACCAGTTTATCCATGTAACGATTCATATAATCGTAAGACGTTCCCTCGGGCGTGCTCACGCTTAAGCGAAAAGCTCCGCGGTCTTCCATAGGCGCCAATTCGCTTGGCAAACTTTTTCCAATCAAAAAGATAAATCCTGCACAAGCAATCAAAATAGGAAATGCCAGCCATCTGCGCTTCATAAATGTCTGCAACGATTCACGATAACCGTTATCGAGAGCTACGTAAAACGGTTCCGTCTTTTCGTAGAACCAGGTGCGCTTGTTTTCCTTTCGGGTCAGCAACACGTTCAGCACAGGAGTAAGTGTAAGTGATACAAAAGCGGAAATCAAAACCGCCCCCGCTACTACAATTCCAAACTCGCGAAACAAACTGCCAACAAAACCCTGTAAGAAAATGATGGGAAGAAAAACCACCGCCAGTGTGATAGATGTGGCAATCACCGCAAAGAAAATTTCTTCGCTACCTTCCTTAGCCGCCCGGTGTTTATCTAACCCGGCTTCCAGCTTTTTGAAAATATTTTCGGTCACTACGATTCCATCGTCCACCACCAATCCTGTAGCCAATACAATAGCTAAGAGCGTGAGTACATTTATAGTGAACCCCGCCATATACATAATGAAGAACGCACCAATCAATGAAACAGGAATATCAATCAAGGGACGAATGGCAATGAGCCAGTCGCGGAAAAACAGGAAGATGATAATCACCACCAAAGCAAACGCAATGGCCAATGTTTCACCTACTTCGGTAATCGAACGCTTTACAAAAACAGTTTGGTCGAGGGCAATGTCGAGTTTAATATCCTCGGGCACTTCCTTCTTTATCTGTTCGTAGCGTTTGTAAAACTCATCGGCTATTTCTACATAGTTGCTGCCGGGCTGCGGAGTGATGGCAAGTGCCACCATCGGCACTCCGCTTTCTTTCAAAACAGTTTCTTCGTTTTCGGGGCCAAGCACCACATTAGCTACATCGCGCAAACGAATGATTTGATTATCGCCACTCTTTATTATCAGGTTTTCAAAATCACTCTCAGTCGTCAATCTGCCGAACGTTTTTACAGTTAACTCTGTGTTATTACCATATACCTTACCTGCTGGAAGCTCCACATTTTCTTTGGTCAGTGCATTTTGAATATCAGTAAACGAAAGCGAGTAAGCTGAGAGTTTCAGTGGGTCAACCCACAAACGCATGGCATACTTTTTCTCGCCCCAAATCTGCACCGTGCTCACACCCGGAATAGTTTGCAGCTTTTCGAGCAATACATTCGAAGCATAGTCACTCACCTGCAATTGGTTGCGGGTGTTGCTCTGCACCGTCATGCTTATGATAGCATCGCTGTTCGCATCGGCTTTGGTAACCACCGGGGGTGCATCAATATCCTGCGGCAGCAATCGAATACCCTGTGAAACTTTATCGCGCACATCATTGGCGGCGGCTTCGAGATTTGCACCAAGATTAAACTCCACAGTTATAATAGAAGAGCCTTGATTGCTGGACGAAGAAATGGTGCGGATGCCCTCTACTCCATTAATGGCTTTTTCGAGTGGCTCGGTAATTTGCGATTCTATTACATCGGCATTGGCACCGGTGTAGTTGGTGCGCACCGTAATAACCGGAGGGTCAATACTCGGATATTCGCGCACACCCAAAAACTTATAGCCAATGGCACCAAAGAGCACAATAACAATGCTCATGACAATGGCCAGGACAGGACGCTTTAAACTTAAACCGGGTAAACTCATTTTTTATTCAATCACTTTTACCACCTTCACTCCTCCATCAGGTTTCACATACATCAGAGCTGTAGCCACTATTGTATCGCCCGCTTCTATTCCGCTGGTAATTTGTATGGAAGATTCATTGCGCACTCCGGTTTCTACCACCACAAATTTCGCTTTGCCATCTCTCACTACGATCAATTTCTTGTTCCGTGCTTCAGGAATAATGCACTGCGTGGGAACCATCAATGCACCGGTTACGCTCTTTAATCCTAAATCAATTTTGGCGAAAGCACCGGGGAATAATTTTGTTTTTGAGTTACTTACCAACGCCCGCACCTTTATACTGCGTGTAGCTTCATCTATCTTGGGTTCAATAGCAAAAACCTTCCCCGTGAATGTTTCGGATGAACCATCAACCGAAAATTTTATCACATCTCCCTTTCCAACTGAAGAAGAATACTTTTCAGGAACAGTAAAGTCAATTTTGAGCGGGTCTATCTGTTGCAAGGTAGCGATAGAAGTGCTTGGTGAGACATAAGCGCCTATACTTACATTCTTTAAACCCACCACTCCGTTAAACGGAGCGCGCACTTCTGTCTTCGAGATTTGTGCCTGGGTCAGGTCCATGTCGGCTTTAATATTATTCAGTTGAGTCACTGCATTGTCATATTCCTGTTGACCAATACCACTGATAGTCAATAATTGTTTTAATCGCGTTTCGGTTTTTTTAGCTGCTTCTCTTTGAAGCGAAAGTTTTTTGAGTTGAGCCTGCAGGTCGGCATCAAAAAGCTTTATGAGCAAAGTGCCTTTCGCAACGGCTGTGCCTTCGTTCAGGTTCAGCGCAGTAATTTTTCCAGATGCTTCGGGGTGCAACTCCACTTCTTCATTTGCCAGCAGGGTGCCAGAGGCCACTATTCCGTTCTCTAAATTTTTTGCCCGCACAATAAATACGCTCACCGAAATATCTTTGGGAGGACCGCCCTTGCCCATTGGGGCAGCCACTTCTTTTGGGTGAAGCACTTTGTTGTAAACCAGAATGCCAGCTACTAATACTACCAGAGCTAAAAGGAACCAAGTGAATTTTGACACAGGCAAAAATTTGAGGCGCAAAGGTGAAAATATGCGATAGACCACAGCGGATTATCGCAAATATTTTCTTCCGCTTAGAAATTCTGCAGATAAAGCGGATTACCTGAACTTAAAAGTTATACCTAAACTGGAAGGTATAGTTTCGCAATGGCTCTGGCCGACCAGGTCTGAGCGAGTAGAGATTGTTGGTCACATTCTTGACAATAAACCCCATCGTAAAACGGTCTGTAAATTTTATTCCTGCTCGCAAATCAATAGCAAAATCGCCATTGCCGCGACTGGCTAAGTATTTGTCTACAGCATTCTCATCGTGGAATATAGCATTGGAAACATCTTTAAAAAATTTTGGTACCTTTTCAGGGGTGGACGCATAATAGAAGGTAGCGCCCAGGTATGCTTTCCAAAAGGAAATTTCAATATCTGCACGCACTAAGTGGCGGATGCGATAGCCCAATATATATTGCTTAGTAGCAGAATCCACGCGCTTGCTGTTAAAGGCAAACATATCATGCAAGAATTGCTTCGTACTGTAACCTATACTGCCAGTGTCACCATCCTTTCTGGTAGGAAAATTGTAGGTGTAGCCTGCGTTAATCCTCAAACCAACAGGACCAATTTTGCCACTGCTCATTAATCCGATTTCATAGCCAGCAGTACGCGAGTTTTCGATATTAACAGGCTTAGGGCCTAAAAGCTTTCCGGGAAAGGCCTCAAAAGATTTGGGAAGAATGGTGTCGCCATTGGAATATTTATTGTCCCATATCCCCACATTATACTCAATAAAGTTTTTACTCTCCTGCCAAAAGAAGGCAAAGTCAACGCCTAATTTCCAGTTTTTAATCTGTACACCCTGTTGTATGCCAAATTCAAAATTCCAGCCGGTTTCGGTTTTAAGGGTATCGTTAGGCACAATGTTTACAATGCCTGTAAATTGAGCGGCCAAATATTTTTCGGCAATGGTAGGTATGCGATAACCCTGCCCCCAACTTAGCCGGATATTTGTTGACTTGCTTGCCTGAATATTCATGCCGGCTCTGAAAACAGGAAGGCCTACTTGCTTGTTTTTTATGGTGGTCGGAAGGCCATAGTTCATTAGTGTATCTAAACCGGCTATTTCATAGCGAAAACCACCCTGTAGCGACAGCACCTTATAATTGAATTCCACTTGGGTATAAAGGGCCCAGTTAAAATTAAAGTGAGGACCGCTCCTTGAATAAAGATTGCTTTGCGAATAGCCGAAAGAAAACGGAACACCGGCCGTAACGATCAACAAATCTTTTCTAAACCGATATTGATATTGATTGTCGATAATCATAGAATGGCTCACTGCATCTATATCTGATCCGTTTCCCTTCCGGAAAATATTCATGTAGCGGACATTGAGTTTGTAGTTGTGCCCCTTGGGGTTGCTGTAATTAAAATGCGGATCAATGGTAATCTTGTTGTAATCGCTACTTGAAGAAGCAGCAGGCCTCAAAGCTCCCGAATCTAAATCGCTGGAAATAAAAAATTGGTCAGCGCGCTCTAATTGAACACTACCGTTTACGCCATAAGTAATACCTACATGCTTCGGGTCTATGTACCGTGTTTTAAACATAGCTCGCAACCGCCAGCTGTTATCGCCTTGCAAAAAACTGCTGTTATAGGAAATGTTGGCACCCACCACCAGTTGCAAATCTTTGATTCTGCGTTGGTGATTAATATTGATGCTGCCCAAAAACGGTGGAGATGAACCCCACCACTTCTTGCGTGGGTCTATTGGTTGATCAGAAACTCCGGCATTGGTTTCTATCTCCGTTCGGGGTTCCGATTCCTTTGGCCAATCGGTGATAACGTTGATCACACCATTCAATGCTGAAGAGCCATAAATAACCGAAGATGCTCCTTTAATAACCTCTACTTGTTTTACATTTTCTAATGGAACAAAAGTGTTTTGTGTTTGACCCAAATCGGCACTGCTTAGCGATAAACCATCGGTAAGCACCGCTGTGCGCGAACCAACTCCATACGAATAAGAGCTTCCTCCGCGAATAGAAATCTGCCCGTCCTGCACCAGCACACCCGATGTTTTATTGACCACTTCGCCTAGGTCATTGCTGTTTGTGTTCTTAATCTGATCCCTACCAATTACACTGGTCGAAACAGTTTCTTTAGCCGCATTCTTTTTATATTGGCTAACGGACACCACTTCATTCAACTTAAAAACGTCTGAATTTAACTTGATATCGAGCTTTTGTTTGTCGCCTGCAACCAGAGTTATTTTATGCTTTTGGGTTTTGTAACCGATGGCACTAAAGGAAATTTCATATTCGCCTGCGGGCAGCGACAGAACATATTTGCCCACGGCATCGGTTATCACGCCTTTGCCTTTACCATATTTAACGGCTACGGAACTAACCGTCTCACCATTGTCTGATTCTTTAACTAAGCCGGAGAGTTCACCGTTTTGGGCAGATAGAGATTGGAGAAAAAATGTGGTGACAAAAATTACAGCGTAGAGTTTTTTCATGGGCGGGGCTAATAGTTAAAAAAATGAAAGTAGAAGAATTTCGAAATAAACAAATAGTGATTGGTGGATTAGAGATTAGTGGACTTGTAAATCAGTAAATACAAACAGCCTTTAGTTTCCTAAATTGTATTTACTAATCCACCGATTTTCCAATCAACTAATCACGAATCTACTACTATGGCAAATCTTCTTCTTCTACCTTTAGCCATGTTTCGGGGAAAATCAGATTCTTATACCAAACCAACTTCCATTCGCCATTATTGTATTCCAGGGCCGTCATGTTTTCTACCCAATCACCACTGTTTAAATAGAGCACGCTGCCGCGTTCGGTTTTGATTTCTTTAATGCAGGGCAAATGAACGTGCCCGTTTATGACCACATCATAGCCTTGGTCCAAAGCAATTTCGGCAGCGGTGGTTTCGTGGTTGTGCAATTTCTTAATACCGCGCTTGCTGGCAAATTTTACCTGTTGCGAAAAGGAAGATATTTGGCGGCCAAAAAGCGTGAGAAAAAAGTTGACGAGTTTGTTGATTAGAATTAAGAGTTCGTAGCCCGTGGTCCCTAACTTGGCGAGCCACCGCGAGCCCTGCATGGTCACATCAAAAATATCTCCGTGAAAAAACCAATGCTTTTTCCCATCCAAATCCAGCACCAATTTGTCCTCCAATTCCAGATTGCCCAAATTCAACCCGCTGTATCTGCGCAACATTTCATCGTGGTTGCCGGTGAGGTAATAAACCTTCACGCCCTCCGAAATAAATTTGAACACGCGCTGCAATACCTTGGAGTGTGACTTGGGAAAATAGTAGGTACGAAACTGCCAGATGTCGATGAAATCGCCATTGATAATGAGTATTTCGGGCTCCACACTTTTTAAATATTTATTGAGCTCTTTGGCGCGACAACCCACAAAACCCAAATGAATATCGGAGATGACAACCACCTTTACTTTTCGTTTTCGTTCACTCATAGGGCGCAAGTTGCGGGTTTAATGTTAAGTGGAAATGACGGAGGCGGTCATCCGCTTCACAGTAAACAAACTTAATTAAATGGGAATAGAGATTGTCCGTATTCTACAAAGCAGTCCGAAGCAAGTGGCTTCATAAAATTTATGGGTTCATTGGGTTGAAGAACTCGGGATTTGGCTTGAATGGCAACAGACTCTGTTTGAACAAAGCCAGAATTCAATTGAACAGGTTCGGAGGCTGTAAGAATGGCTGTTTAACCTGTTTGTATAGTCCAAAATGTCCATTGAATAGCCCCAGAACCTCATTGAATGAGGTCAGAGGTCATTTGAACTTGAACAATGAAGGTAAAACATGATACAATCAAGGCAAATACTTGTTTTTTTCAAGGTTAAGCTTGTCTTATGTCATGTTTACCTAACAAAACTTAGGTAACTACTTATAAAACGTCAGTATTTGCTAATACAATGTAAGTATTTACTTGTTCAATCTATGTCTTTACTAATTCAATTTAAGTCTTTACTGATTCAATGTGGGTCTTCGGTAATTCAATGTAGGTAAAGTGTGGTTTATCTCGCCTCCAGCTCCGTTCAATTCGAGTCCGGATTCATTAAATTCGGGATGGGGAACACTAAACGTGTTAAAAAACCAAATATCGGAATAAATTCAGAACAGGATATGAAAAGTCAAGAGCCGAAGAAATTCTTCGGCTCTTGACTTTTCATATCCTGTTCACCGAGCAGGTGAGCAATTACTTTTGATTTGTTGCTGGCTTTTGGATAAAGATACAGCGCCTGTATTTCGAAACACAGGCGCGTCTATTGTAACAGCAGAAAAACTACTGCTATGCCCGCTCCTCCTTTTTCTCATCCCCCGGCTTAAAATTCTTCTTCACCTGATCCACAAAAATCTGGGCAGGTTTGAAGGCCGGAATATAATGAGCAGGAATAACGCAAGATTCTTTGCGCGAAATAATGCGGCCTATTTTCTCTGCCCGCAGTTTGGGCACAAAACTTCCGAAGCCCCGTACATAAACGCTCTCTCCGGTTTTCACCTGGTTTTTAACTTCCTTAAAAAATGCCTCCAGGGTAATCAATACATCTGTTTTCGGCACTCCTGTTACATCGGCTATTTTAGAAACAATGTCAACTTTTCTCATGGTCCACGGTTGGTTTAGTTATACAATGGTAAATTGAAAAATATGCATAAAGGTGAAAAATATTCTTTCAAACAAAAACTTTCTTCATAGTTCATAGCTTTGTGGCATTAAAATCAAGTCATGAAAAAATATTCGGTCCTTGCGATTCTGCTGTCGGTATTTGTGTTCGCTTTCTTTGCCAACTCGTGCAAAGACAAACCCAACCCTAACGTCACTCCTCCTGTAGATACCACCCAAATACCCGTTGACACCACCATTTACACCCTCGACAACACCCTGGGTTTTGGCTTGTTGAGTAAGATAAAAGGAATCTGGGATGGACCTGTTACTTCTACCACGGGGCTCGGTAGCTATCCCGAATGGATTGTAGATTTCAGACCGATTTCTGAAAATCAGATTTCATCGAAGAATGAATTGGACAGTCTGAACGACATACACATGTCTTTCTTCATTGCCAAATACAACGGCAGCTACAAAGTATGTTTCAGAAACGGTGGCGGCTTTGCGGGGTTTACAAGGGTTTCCTATTTGCTGGCCGACAGTGTTTCGGAAACGAGTGCGCAATCGTATTACCTCTTCTCGGAAATAGTGAAGGGCAGAAACCGCGCCTACAGCGAGGTGATTTTTAAAGGCGATAGTATGACCCTTAGGTCATACACCAACAAACTGAATTCATTGACAGCTCCTGTTTTGCACATGAGTTGGAGCGCAGGTTTGCAAGACCTTACTTCCTGCGCCAATGCAGTAAGTCATTTTAATTTCCCACAAAAAACTTTGACAAAAGATTTCTCCCCTTCCTTCACCGGTCAACCTGAATCTATTTTTTATTCTACCACCGGTGCCGACCCATATACCGAAGCGCAGCAACCTTACCTTGGCAAAGCAACTATCAGCTATTCTTTTGACGGAACTCATTCACCCAATCCGAATAAAAAGGTGCTGTTGATGATTACTACACAGCCATTGTTCTCCGGCATCACCATTAACCTGAAATGTCGTTCGCGCTATGTCAGCCTTCCTTCCAACGACCATGACTTCACTTTCAACTACATGCACCCTGGCACTTATTATCTCTATGCCATGTATGATACGGATGGAAACATCTACAATTATCATGGCGATTGGCTTAGTGCCACCCCTACAACATTCACCTTGCCAGAGCACAGCACCACTAACGCCACCACACAAATCAACTACACCATTCCATAGATGAACAGCAAGAAAAAATTTGCTGCTCTTTTATTGCAATGGAACGAAGAAGAGAACAGGCGCGAGATGCCCTGGAAGGGAGAAAAGAATCCCTATTACATCTGGCTGAGTGAAATTATTTTGCAACAAACGCGAGTAGAGCAGGGGCTTCCTTATTTTCTTCGGTTTAAGGAAAAATATCCGAGCGTAAAACATCTGGCACTGGCAAAAGAAGATGAAGTAATGCGGCTTTGGCAGGGGTTGGGTTATTACTCCCGCGCACGAAACCTGCACGAAACAGCCAAGAACATTCAGCAGAATTACAAAGGAATATTTCCAAACACCTTCGATGGATTGAAGAAGCTGAGGGGTGTGGGTGATTATACCGCTGCGGCAATTGCTTCGTTTGCCTTTAGCGAAAAAAAAGCCGTGGTAGATGGAAACGTTATTCGTGTTTTATCGCGTGTGTTTGGCGTAGAAACTGCTTTCGATATTACCGAAGGGAAGAAAGAATTTGCCCAGCTTGCACAAGAGGTTTTGGATGAAAAGAATCCTGCCATTTACAATCAGGCTATTATGGATTTTGGAGGCACCGTGTGTGTGCCTCCAAATCCGAAATGTGAGGTTTGCCCATTGAACAAAATATGTGTGGCAAAAAAAGAAGGGACGATTGATGTGCTCCCGTATCGAGAAAAGAAAACCAAAATCAGAAATCGCTACTTCAATTACCTGGTGATTAAAAACGAGAAAGAAATCTTCATTCAAAAGCGAACCGATAGCGACATCTGGAAAAGCCTCTATGAACTACCGCTGATTGAAACAGAAAAGCCGTTGACGAAGAATTTGAAGAACACCCTTTTGAAATTCCTCAAAACAGAAGACTTTAAAATTGAATCGAGCTCAAAAGAAATTATTCAACTGCTCTCGCATCAGAAAATTCATTTTCGGTTTATTCATCTTGTGGTAAAGGATATTCGCGCTTTACAAATAGAAAAAGCAAGGCTAGTTAAGATTAAGGCGCTCGCTCAATTAGCCTTACCAAAAACAATTCATTTGTTTTTATTTGAAAAGTCCTTACTTTAGTATTCCCATTATTTCAAACACATAAAATTTATAGCTATGGTTAACAAAGTATTTCTTATAGGCAGATTGGGCAAAGACCCTGTAGTAAAACATTTCGAAAACGGTGGCGCGATTGCAGAATTCACCGTTGCTACAGATGATAGTTACAAAGACAAGCAAGGTAACAAGGTAGAGCAAACTGATTGGCACAATGTGAAAATCCCTACTCCAAAGTTAGCGGAGGTAGCCGAAAAGTACTTGAAAAAGGGCAGCTTGATTCATGTAGAAGGTAAAATAAAAACACGCTCTTATGATGACAAAGACGGTAACAAGCGCTATGTAACAGAAGTCGTTTGCGAAGGATTTAAAATGTTAGACAGTAAAAAAGATTCCGGTGGTGGCGGAAGTTATTCTGCACCCACATCTAATTCAAATTCTCCTGTTCGCGAAGAAGCGCCTGCTAATACTTCTGCACCAGATGATGATTTGCCATTCTAAATTTCAAAATTGATTTTTGAATCCCGCCTTATAAAAGCGGGATTCTTTCTTTCTAAACCATAACCATTGGACGCTGATTTTAGTAGCTCACACTTTGTCTTTTTGCAGTCGTTTGTCAACGCGCCAACTACTGCTGTTTTTATAGCGAACTTTATTATTTTACTATTGATTATTTGCTCGGCAGTAATGTCGGCCAGCGAAATAGCGTATTTCTCTTTGAGCCATGTTGAGGTGGATGCGCTTCGCGAAAGCGAAGACCCTGCCGATAATCGAGTAGGGAAACTTTTAGATAAGCCGCGGTATCTTCTTTCAACCATTCTTATCAGCAACAATCTGGTTAACATTGGTGTAGTCGTTACTTCTTACTTTGTTACCAAGAAGATGTTCAACTTTCACGATTATGCAATTGGAGAATTTATCTTGCCTGCCTATGCAATTGAGTTTCTTTGGAACGTGCTTGTCGTTACCTTCTTCCTCGTGCTCTTCGGGGAAGCTACTCCAAAAGTATATGCTACTTATAACAAAGTAAAAATTGCACGTGCCATGAGTGGTGTTTTTAATCTGCTCATAAAAATTTTTCAACCTGTAAATTTTGTGTTAGTGGGCGGCACACAATTTCTGGAAAGGAGGTTGAAAAAATACAATGCTGAAATTGACATAGAAGAGATAAACAAAGCGATTGAAATAACGGTAGAGAAGAAGGAATCTAAGCAAGATGCGAAACTGCTTAAAGGGATTGTTCATTTTGGGAATATTACCGTTAAACAGGTTATGCGCCCTCGTTCAGTTATGATTTCTATAGATTATGATTACAACTTTGTGGAGTTAATGGGTTTCGTCCGAGAGCACGGGTATTCCCGATATCCTGTTTATAAAGAGACTCCCGATAATATGGTTGGGGTGTTAAACATCAAGGATTTGATTGAACACTTGAATCAGGATATAAAATTTGGCTGGCAGAGTTTAGTTCGCGAACCCTTCTTCGTTCCGGAAACAAAGAAAATAGATGATCTGCTACGTGAAATTCAACAGAACAGAAAGCACTTGGCGATTGTAGCCGATGAATTTGGTGGCACAGCTGGAATAATTACTCTTGAGGATATTGTTGAAGAGGTTGTTGGAGACATCACTGATGAGTTTGATGAAGCAACAGAAACCGGATTTAAAAAAATTGATGACCGCAATTTTCTATTTAATGGCAGCACCCCATTAGTAGATGTATGCCATTTAATGGAGATGCCCATAGTTACCTTTGACGAACTAAGGGGTGAATCAGAAACTATAGCCGGCCTGATACTTGAAATAGTAGGTCGTATTCCTAAAAACGGGGAGGAAATGAAATTACTGAATTATAAGTTCACCATTATATCTGTATTGAAAAACAGAATTGAAAAGGTAAAAATCACAAATGAAGCATAGGCGTTTTTTTTCTGTATGGTGCGCTCTCTGTTCAGTGATTTTGTCCTCTTGCCATGGTGATTATACGCCTAAACAAAAAGCATATCCCCGTGTAATCTTTCCCGATAGAAAGTATGAATTGTATGACCCACAGGAGTGTCCATTTAAATTCGAGAAGCCGGTTTATACCAAGGTATCACGAGACACAACTTATTTTGGCGAAAGACTTCGAAGCGATCAATGCTGGCTCAATATTTATTTCCCAACGCTCAACGGTGTTATCAATTTAACATATAAGGATATTAACGACTCTATGAGTTTAGAGCATTTGGTAGAAGACGCACACAAGATGGCCTTTAAACACACAAAAAAGGCAAATTACATTGATGAGATTAAAGTTGATAATGCGCATGGGGTAGGTGGCATTCTTTATGACTTAGGAGGCGATGCGGCAAGCAATGTTCAGTTTTTTTTAACCGATACCAATCGTCACTTCATTCGCGGAGCTCTTTATTTCTATAGCCAACCCAATGCAGATAGCATGAGTCCGGTTCTTAGTTTTGTAAAAGCTGATTTACAGCAGATGATTAAGACTTTTGAGTGGAAATAGTTTTCACCTTGGTATAGAATCCTGAACGCCTCTAATTTTATCTGTTTCTTTCGTTCCTTTTCTCACAGGCTCATCACGGATGATAACTACTTCCAGATTAGCATCTTCCTTTTTCTTTTTCCTGTTTGATGTAGGCTGAGAGATTCCACCTGAATTTTTCTTTATGCTTTCATTCAATTTCTTAAGTTCTTCTAATTCTCTTTTTGTTTTCTCTAACTGCTCTTGCATTTTAGAAACCGTGTTATCTGCTTCTTTTGTACTCGCTTCCTGAACAAATGGTTGTTTGATTTCCATTTTATCAGCAGAGCCCTTTGCTTTTGAAATCCTTTCTTGTTTTTCTTTAGAAGTAGGATTTGTGTTTGCGAGAAAAGGTTGTTTTATAGAGTTATATCGATCTATCAATTCAGGGTCAGGATTTAGAATCGGGTCAAGGAAAATATCCAGCTTATAGTCAAGTGGAAGATTGAAGCCAATGGTAGAAACATAAAAGCTGGTGTCTTTAAAATGGTTGAGTATTCCAGTGGAGCGCTTGTCAATAGAGACCTTGTAATTGGTTTCATACTCGAGTTTGAAATTATAAGCTCCGTCAATGCCTGTTGTAATGGAAAATTCCTCCTTTGTCATTACGTTCTTTAGAATAATCGTGGCTTCTTTAATGGGAAACTCTTCTTCTCTACTTCTTATTTTCCCCATTAACCGCATGCCGTCCTTCATTAATCTCACTATCAGGTTTGGAGGAAATGGCTTTCCTGCTTTATCGGTTTGCACTGTAAAAATTGTATCGATATAGCCCGGATAAGAAACTTTAATAGTGTAAGTCCGGTTTTTACTGACGTTGAATTTGTATCCTCCGTCAAAATAGGTTTTGTAGATATTGGCTGGTTTATCCAATTCCATTACTTCAACTTGTGCCTGGAAGATAGGTGAGGAAAGGCTGTCTGCCTTTTTTACAACTCCATAAAAGCTCTGCCCGCTCAAATGCGCACAAGCAAAAAATATAAGCAACAAACTAAGTATTCTCCGTTTCACGTTATGCTTTTGCAATAAGGAAAATCAATTTAATTCTTTGTTCAATTTTTCCTTTAGGTAATGTGCAGTATAGGAAGATTTTTCGGAAAGTATGCCTTCCGGTGCACCCTGATATACCAGGTTGCCACCCTCATCGCCTCCCTCTGGGCCTAAATCTATCAGCCAGTCAGCACATTTTATTACGTCCATGTTATGTTCGATTACAATTACCGAATGACCTACTTCTATCAATTGATTGAAGGAAGAAACAAGTTTGTTGATGTCATGGAAATGCAATCCCGTTGTTGGTTCATCAAAAATGAAAAGGATTGGATTGGGTGCAACTCCTTTGCTTAGAAAGGAAGCCAACTTTACCCTCTGCGCTTCGCCACCGCTCAACGTAGAACTCGATTGTCCCAACTTTACATATCCCAAACCTACTTTTTGTAAAGGCAGAAGTTTAGTGACAATACTTTCGTCTCCTTGGAAGAAATCGAGTGATTCGTCAACGCTCAATTCCAAAACCTCGTAAATGTTTTTTCCCTTAAACTGAACTTCTAAGACTTCTTCTTTGAATTTTTTTCCATTGCAAGTTTCGCATTTCAAATGAACATCGGCCAGGAACTGCATTTCTACAATTACCTCTCCATCTCCCTTACATGTTTCGCAGCGACCGCCTTCTACGTTGAAGGAAAAATCTTTCGGCAAGTAGCCGCGTATCTTGGAAAGCTGCATGCGTGCAAACAACTCGCGAATACCATCATAGGATTTTACGTAGGTAACAGGATTAGAACGAGAACTTCTTCCTAAAGGGTTCTGGTCAATCATTTCCACCGCAGTAATTCTTCGCATGTCGCCTTTCAGTTCGCGGAAGGTTCCTGGCTTTTCAGCAGCACTATCGAACATTCGCATCAATGCGGGATACAGAATCTTCTTTATCAAAGTTGTTTTGCCGGAACCGCTTACTCCGCTCACCACCGTTAAGGCTCCAAGTGGAATTTTTACATCAATGCTTTTCAAATTGTTTTGGCTGGCGCTGATAATCTCTATCCAGTTAGATGGCTTTCTTCTTTTACGGCTATAGGCAATTTCCATTTCGCCATTGAGATATTTTGCTGTGAGTGTTTTTGATTTCAGCAAATCTTTCGACACTCCGTTGAACATTACTTCGCCTCCAAAGATTCCTGCTTCGGGGCCCATATCTACAATGTGGTCACTGGCTTTCATTATATCTTCATCGTGTTCTACAATCACCACCGTGTTGCCTAAGTCGCGAAGATTTTTCAAAACTTTTATTAATCTCTCTGTGTCTCGTTGATGCAAACCCACACTTGGTTCATCTAAAATATAAAGTGAAGAAGTAAGGTTACTGCCGATAGAGCGAGTGAGATTGATGCGCTGTGTTTCGCCTCCGGAAAGCGAATTGGATAAACGGTTTAAAGACAGATAACCTAAGCCTACGTCCATCATAGTTTGCAAGCGTGAGTTTATTTCGAGGAGAATGCGTTTGCCGATTTCGGCTTGCTGCTCTGTCAGGCTGATTGTTTTGAAAAAAGCGTGCAGGTCTTTTATTGGCAACAGCATTAGCTGAGCGATATGCTTGTCCTGAATTTTTACATACTGTGAGTCTTTACGAATGCGCGAGCCCTTACAATCGGGGCAGGTTGTTTTTCCGCGAAAGCGCGAAAGCATAACACGGTATTGAATTTTATAACTCTGCTCTTCTAAATGTTTAAAAAAGTCATGCAGCCCTTTAAAGTATTTGTTGCCGTCCCATAACAACTGTTTGTCTTTTTCATCCAGGTCTTTGTAGGCTCGATGGATTGGGAAGTCGAACAGAATTCCTTTTTTGATTAATGGCTCTGCCCACTCCTGCATCTTTTCGCTTTTCCAGGGTGCAACAGCGCCTTCATAAATGGATAATTCTTTTTCAGGGAAAATTAAATCTTCATCCAAGCCCATTACCGTTCCAAAGCCTTCGCAAGTTTTGCAGGCACCGTAAGGATTATTGAAGTTGAAAAAATCGGGAGACGGTTCTTCGAAGGAAATTCCATCTGCCTCAAATCTATTGGAGAACATTTTTGATTTATCCCCGCCATATTCAATTACACAATCGCCATGCCCTTCGCTGAATGCTGTTTGAACCGAGTCAGCTGCTCTTGATATTAAATCTTCGTCATCATGCTTCACTACTAAACGGTCCACCAATACCTTTATCGAAGTCTGTTTCTTCTTCAATGCATCCTTGTCTTCCAGCAACTCTTCAATCTTTGCCACTTCATCCCCAAACTTTACTCTGGTAAATCCTTTTTGCAAAAGCAGTTTCAAATCATCTCCAAAAGCTTTCTGCACTTTGTCTTCAAAGTAGATGAAGACTTTTTCGTCCTCGCTTAGTTTGAAAATAAAATCAACCACATCTTTTACTTCGTGCTTAATCACCAGCTCTCCTGTTTTGGGCGAATAGGTTTTGCCGATGCGCGCGAACAAAAGGCGCAGGTAATCGTATAGTTCTGTAAGCGAGCCAACGGTGGAGCGTGTTGTTTTGGTAGATACTTTTTGTTCTATGGCGATGGCAGGACAAAGGCCTTTGATATAGTCTACATCAGGTTTATCCATTCGATTGAGAAACTGGCGAGCATAGGAAGAGAGGGATTCGACATAGCGCCTTTGGCCTTCGGCAAACAAGGTATCAATGGTGAGGGAGGATTTGCCGGAGCCGGAAACACCGGTGATAACGATGAATTTGTTCTTCGGCAATTCGACATCTACGTTCTTCAAATTGTGAACGCGGGCGCCTTTGATAAATATTTTTTTTTCGCTGGCCGAAAATTTATTTGGTGATTTCAATTTTGTTTTTTTATATTCGAATTACAATAATCAAAACAAGTCCTATAGCAATCTACTTCTACTTTCCGTTTTTCAAGATTTGCAAAGTTAATTTTTAGGGCTTTTTATTCTATTAAAATTCTGTTTCAATATCGGCTAATTCTACTCTGATTTACCATTTACTGCTACTATTTGTCCATGGGCTAAGGCTTTTGGCTAATGAACAAAAAAAATAGTGTGGTCAATCGATATTGAAAAACTAAAACAGAAACTGCCTATCTAAACATCTCTACGTTTTTTTCACTCTAAAACGTAAAACCATGCGCACTCAACTAATGAGCGATCAGGAACTGGTAGACCAGTATCTTGCCGGCAACGAACTTGCCCTTGAACGATTAATTATTCGTCACAAGGACAAAATTTACACGTCTATTTACCTGATGGTAAAGGACAATTATCTGGCCGAAGATATTTTTCAGGAAACCTATATCAAGGCGATAGACTATCTCCGCAGGGGAAAGTATAACGAAGAAGGAAAGTTTGCGCCTTGGGTCGCCCGTATTGCCTATAACCTATGTATTGACCATTTCCGTAAGCTGAAACGTAATCCGGGAATTGTAACCAGCGAAGGTGATGACGTTTTTAAATACATGAAGTTTGAGGAAACGCCTATGAACGAGCACGTTCAGTTGGAGAAGTTTGAAACCAAATTGAAAGATTTGATGGAGCAATTGCCTGAAGAACAAAAGGAGGTGGTTATTCTTCGTCATTTTTTCAACTTCAGTTTTAAGGAAGTTTCAGAATATACAAATACTCCCCTTAATACCTGCCTGGGAAGAATGCGCTATGCACTGATAACGCTGCGCAAGTTGATGGAAGAGCAGCAGGTGTCTCTACGCGAGCTATAAGTTTTTCATTGTTTTTGTTACAGTCCGCTTCATACAAATGGGGCGGACTTTTTTTGGGGATAGTTGTTTTGGATAATGGCTGTCTTCGCGGGACCGTTAATCTGAAGCCGTCTCCCGACCCTTCAATTCATTAGATTCATTATTCGCTGCAACGAAAAGCTGAAAAACAAGCTATTTAACCAGCAGATTGTGTCGAATGGCACACGCTAAACGAATATGGGGCAATAAATGATTAAATCACGAAGTCCAAATCGTTGTAGAAGCTGATGACTTTGTTGTAGTAAGCTTCATATTGGGGAAGAACATTTACAATGTCGAAGGTTTTGGCGTGTGCAAGGGCAGCTTTCTTAAATTCTTTGAGCCTGGTTTCATCTTCCAAAATGTATATGGCGTTCTTAGCCATGTCTTCAAAGTCGCCCACATTGCTCATAAAACCCGTTTTGCCCTGAATATTTATTTCGGGAATTCCACCGGCATTGGAAGAAATAACCGGCACTTCCACCGCCATAGCTTCCAAAGCCGCTAATCCAAAACTTTCAGTTTCGGAAGGCAAAATGAATAAATCAGAAACGGCCAATAGCTCCTCTACAGCATCTTGCTTACCTAAAAAACGAACATCTTCGCAATTACCAAGGCTACGACAGAGCATTTCAATGCCCATTCTCTCGGGTCCGTCACCCACCAGAAAAAGTTTAGAAGGAACTTTCTTACGCACTAAATCAAACATCAATACCACATCTTCTACCCTCTTTACTTTGCGAAAGTTAGAAACGTGGGTCAGAATTTTTTCTCCGTTTGGTGCAATGGCTTTCTTGAAATGGTCTTTATCTGTTTTCTTGAATCGGGCAAAATCAATGAAATTGGGAATCACTTCAATGTCGCGGGTAATGTTGAAATTACGGTAGGTATCATCCTTCAAACTTTGTGAAACCGAGGTAATACCATCGCTATGGTTGATGGAATATTCCACCACAGGTTTGTAGCCGGGGTCCTTGCCTATGAGCGTAATGTCCGTACCGTGCAAAGTGGTTACAAATGGAAGATTAAATCCATTTTCCTTCAAAATACTTCGCGCTATTAAAGCAGAAGACGCATGAGGGATAGCATAATGTACATGCAAAATATCGAGCTTTTCAAACTTTGCTACATCTACAATTTTACTCGCCAGCGCGCTTTCATAAGGCTGATATTGAAATAGCGGATAATCTAATGCCGACACTTCATGGTAAAAAATATTTTCGTGAAAAGAATCAAGCCGAACAGGCTCCTGATAAGTAATAAAATGAACCTGATGACCTTTGTTGGCAAGGGCCTTTCCTAATTCGGTAGCCACTACACCGCTTCCACCATAAGTGGGATAACATACAATTCCGATTTTCATTTTCAGCTTTTGATTTAAGACGAAGCGAATGTAAACAGATTGTAAGAAGAGAAGTTTACTTCCCAATCGCTTTATAAATCACTTCCTGCAGATCGGTGCGGATATTCATCTTCACCAACTGGTTGTTTTCGGCATTTGGGTAGACCCGATTGCTCAGGAAAATATAGGTGAGGTTGTTTTCGGGGTCGCTCCAAACACAGGTGCCTGTAAAGCCCGTATGCCCGAAAGCAGAAAGAGGAACACCATCATAGCAAGGTGAAGGCTTGCTCACATCCGGTTCGGGCTTGTCAAAGCCATAACCTCTGCGCGAAATTTTTGATTGGCGGGAAGTGAAGTTGTGAATCGTACATGAATCCAAAAATCTTTTTCTGTTGTAAGTTCCGTTGTTCAGCAACATTTGAAAGAGAGCAGCTAAATCAAAAGCATTGCTGAAAACTCCGGCATGTCCTGCAACACCTCCATACATGGCTGAACCCGGGTCGTGTACATAACCACGAACCACTTGCTTGCGAAAAGCAGAATCATTTTCGGTAGGCATTATTCTTTCGTACGGATACTTATCCAACGGCTTAAAACCAATTCGGGTTAAGCCCATTGGCCGATAGAAATTATCATTTACAAAAGCATCCAGTTTTTTGCCCGATACTTTCTCTACAACTTTTTGAAGAATGTAGAAGTCATTATCGCTGTAAACATATTTGGGGTGCTCATCTACTGCAGAGTGATTGATAATGCTCCACATCGTATCAGGATAGTCATTGCGGATAAAAAGTGAATCGGCTACACGCACTGAGAAAGTAGAATCTGCTTTTCTGCGATAATACTTTTCGAAGTTGCTGTCAATTGTGTTTTTGTAGAACATAAAGAATGCTTTCAGACCGGCCTGATGCGTAAGCACATCTTTTAGTTTCAGATTCTTGATGGTGCCATCTTTGGGTAAATCGAGATAATCACCAACTGTTTTATCAAGATTGATTTTCTTCTGCTCGCATAATTTCATCACCGATAAGGTTGTCGCAGCAACCTTTGTAATGGAAGCAATGTCATACAAATCAGCAGGCTTCACCTTGTCATCTGGCAACTCATAAAATTTTGTGCCGTAGCTTTTATTCCAAATCACCTTGCCGTCCTTAGCGACTAACAACTGACAGCCCGGAAAGGCCTTGTTCTCAATTCCATGTTGAATAATGTCGTCCACTTTTTTCAGAGCAGCAGTTTGAATTCCAACTTCTTCAGGCGATGTAATTTTTAAACGATAAATACTGTCTGTTACAAAGCCGCTACCTGCTGGAAAAGTTGCGGATGCAGTAACGGGCAACTTCCCCGAAACCCTTTCCGAACCGAACAATGCATTCGCTGCTGCAAGGTTGGTGGCATCATTATCTTCATAAGCTTCCACAATCCACGGAATGTATTCGAAGTATTTCAGGGAATAAGGGTTTCCGAATACACACAACACTACTTTTGTTCGCCCGGTAAGGGCTTCTACAAACTTTCTGGTTTCCTCCGTAACATTATAATTCTTGCCCGCTGCGCGAATCATACCATGCAAGTCAACAATCACTAAATCGTAGGTAGCAAGCGTATCGAGCAAAGAAGTAAAGGTGCTTTCGTTGTGCTCCAATGGCTGATTGAAAAAATCTAGTTCTTCAAAATTATTGATGTGCTGTTGAAACTGCGAAGTGCCGTTGTTGCCAATAGAAAGCGAAGCCACTTTTCGATAGTTCCAATCCTTAAATGGCAAAAGGTTGTTCTGATTAGCCGCTATAGTAATGGCCCGTTCGAATAATTGCTGGCGAAGCATTTTTGCTTTAGCGTTATTCAAATCATCGCGCAGGTTTTCGAGGTTAACGTGCTGCGGTTTATTCAAACCAAGTTTGTATTTGTAAGCCAGCACTTTTTTTACACGCAACTCCAGTTCATACAGCGAAATACATTCGCTGTCAACAGAGGCTTTTATTTTTTCAATTCCTTTCGAAGCATCTTCGCTGAACACCAGAATGTCGCAGCCCGCCATGAAGGCCATCGAATCAACGGTGCCCGGCTTGTAGTATTTGGCAACGCCTTTCATGTTCAATGCATCGGAAAAAACTAAGCCATTGAATCCAAGTGTGTCGTGCAAATAGTTTGTGGCAATACGATAGGAAAGCGAAGCGGGTGTGTTGGTGGAATCTAAAGCGGGCACATTGAGGTGAGCAACCATAGCACTGCCCACATTATTTTTGAAAAGAATTTTGAAAGGATAAAATTCCAGCGAATCAAAAGCTGCTGCGCTTTTTGTTATCAGCGGCAAATCGAAATGTGAATCAGTATTTACATCACCATGTCCCGGAAAATGTTTGGCGCAAGCGAGCACACCTTCATCCTGCATACCATTGGAATATTCAATGCCCTTGAGCGCTACTTTGTATTTGTCTTCGCCAAAACTTCGGTCATTGATAACGGGGTTGTTCGGATTGTTGTTGACATCCACATCGGGAGCAAAGTTGATGTTGATTCCAATGCGCTTGCACTCGCGACCAATCTCGCGGCCCATTTCATAAATCAATTTATTGTCGGCCACCGCTCCGAGTGCAATTTGATGCGGAAACGAAATCGTTGAATCAATGCGCATGGCCAATCCCCATTCGCCATCAATGGCAATAAAACTTTTGACCTTGGTGGAGTCCTGAATTTTATTGGTCCATTCGGCTTCTGCTTCGGGTTTTCCTTTAAAAAAAATTACTCCTCCGGCTTTTCCTTGTTTCATCCAGAGCAATACGGAATCCATGTTGTAGGATTTTCCCTCGGTGTAGGCCGGCAGCATGAAGAACTGCCCGATTTTTTCTTCTACCGAAAGTTGCTTGTAAACCGAATCAACCCAGGCGATGCAAGCCTTGTCGGTTTTCCAGTTCACGAAATCGGGATTTTGGGAGCTTGACACAAGACACAAGACACAAGACACGAGACAAACCCAAATGCGGGGCGCACCAATTAGTGATTTGAAATTTGTAACTCGTAAAAGCATCTGCGCGAAACAAGGAAACATTTGGTTTGTGGGGTTCTATTCTACTAACGACTTTTCTACGAATTTATGTTGATTGAAATTTATACAGTTTTGATTCTTTAACCATTTGGGTAGAAGAAAATAGACTGAATCTTGTTTTGGGCAAAAACCGCAAAAAAGTGCTAAAAAGGCATTTTTACCCCCTGCAACGTGGCTTCGCACCCCTGCAAAGCGTCTTCGTAGTGCTGCAATGCGTCTTTACTTGACTAATTTGCGTCTTTGTAGTGCTAGATTGCGTCTTTGGGCGACTAAGTTTTAGCTTCGGGGTGCTGGGTTTTTGTTTTGGGGGGCTAAGTTCTTTCTTTACAGGGCAAAAAGATAGCTTCGTACCGCTTCAAAGCCGCTTAATCTCTCCCCAAAGCAAAGAAATAGCACTCCGAAATCGGCATTTAGCGGTTCGAAAGAGGCATTAAACGCTCGAATTGTTTCGAAAAAAGTTGCCAAAAAATTAATCAGCCAGCGAGAAACGCAGGGTAATTCCCCCACGGGTATTGGTAGTCGGGAAACCCGAGGAGATTTTAGGGATAGTACGCGTTTGGTCGAAGAAGAGACGGATGTTTAGGCGCTTGCTCACCACGTAATCTATGGATGGTTGAATAGTGATGGTGCGCGAGCCGGAGGTGATTTGCGGAACGCCCTGGTCGATTCGGTGATTGATGGTTACATTGTCGCGGTAGCTGAAATCGAATTTGAAATTCAAATCATTGTCGAGGCGGATTTTTTTGCCTTTGATTTTTATCGGCAGCTTAAGTCCTTTTATTTTATAGCCAGCGCCTACAGTCAATTGTTTTGATTGCATTTCGACCAATTGATAATCGGCAAAGTTCATGGTTTGAGTGCGGCTTTGTTTGTAGTCAACCTTGCAGGTTACATTGTTTTTGAACGTCATGTCAACCCCTAACAATGGCGAGAGTTGCTCGTTGAGAACAATGCTTGGCATGTTGTAAAGAGGGAAGTAGTTGCCGTTGAGCGTGTCGGTATGGTTGGAGCCCGAGTTGCGTACGCTTTGGGTGTAATCTAAGTTGGTTGAAAAGCTATTGATAGTAAGTGTAGAGTTGTAGCCGTGGGTGATGGTGAAATTGGTGAAGATATTCTGCGCCCATTTGAACTTGCTTAAACCATTGTAGGAGATTCTCCAGTTGGGCATAGGGAATGCTTTGAACGGATTCAAGCCCACTTTGCTTGCATCTTTACCATTGTAAGCCGCGAGGAAAGCGGGAATGAGGACATCCTGCGATTTGGGACCATAACCTTCGGTGTATGAATTGTTAGGAGTATGACTTGAGTCGCTTGGATTGATATAGGAGCCGGTTCCCAATCGTTTCGAAATTATTTCGCGATTCTTTTCAAATTGTGTATAGATTTCTGAGTTACCGTCTTTTTCAATTTTGGCGAACATGGTCTTGGCCGGTAAATAGGAAATGCTGTAAGAGCCCGTTTCGGTTGGGTTGAGATGGGAGAAGACCGGATTGCCGCTGGCATCATTGATATACTTGGCGTATTCGGAATGATTTACGGAGTGGTCGCTAAATAGGGTCAAGTCGATTTTTAAATCGGGCCAAGGTTCTAATGTAGCGGTAGCGTCTATTCGCTGCGAGCGCATTTGTGTGAACTTCTGATTGAGCAAGGTGTCTTTTGTAATCCATCCACTGGCAGCCGCTTTATCTAACCAACTATCGCGACTGAAATCATCTGCTTTTTTGTTGAACAGACGGTCGCCTGGTTGATTGCCGAAGGCGAAACCATAATCGGGAGATTTTGTTTTGTAGTCGACCCCTAACAAGCGCGAGTAACCCGTGAAGCCTGGCAAGGTGGTTGATTTGTTTTCTTTGTATTCAATCGTCACTTTTTTCAACGAGAGCAAAGGGCGAAGCACTATAGAAATAAGGGAATTTGGCGGAGGTTGCTTATTGTCTAAATCAGTTTTCTTAAGAATGGTGTTGTTTTTAACGGCAGTAAGTTCTTTCTTTATTTTTACGATTTCCCTTCCCTTCTTTGCTGTTTTTAAATCTTCTTTCAGCTTGATGCGCGTTGCTTTTAAAGCAGCCAATTCATCTTTCGCTGTTTTGCGTTTTTCTTTTGCAAAGGTTTTCATCAGTTCGCCTCTTTTGCCCTTGATGGCCGCGCGATTCTGTTTGAGTTCTTCTTTTGCCTTGGCAATATCCAGTTTCTGTTTGTTCTGCTTAACGGTATCGTTTTTCAATTCGTCTTTTGCTTTGTCTAGCTCTGCTGTCAAGGTCACTTTTTTCTCTTTCAGCTTTACAATTTCTTCTTTGATTTTTGCGCGTGCTTTTTTTATCGCTTCGCGCTTTTTATCATTTTCTTTTTTATCACCTGCATTCGGATTTGGTGCGTTGTAGGCTTTGAGGAAGGGAACTTTGTCATAAAGCTTTTTGAAGTTCAGGTCTACTTTGCCGCGGTCGTTTTGGGTGTTATTAATAATGTTGCCCAAGGAGTTCTGCACTAATTTGCCACTGGCTGAATCTTTTTGCCAAGGCAAGGCCGTCCAATTATAGGTAGCCGCATAACCGACTGTAGCGGTTATGAAATCGAAAATGGGCAATTTGTTTATAGGGATTGTATAGTTGACGGCCAACTGCTGATTGTAGTTGGTGTTACGTCCTCCATTGCCAATGTTGCTCCAAACTTCCTGTTTCTTTTCCTTGGTATCGATGTGGCCGTAAGGTTCATCAATACGCGCGTTGTCGGTAGCACTGTAATCTATACTAAGGGATTTGAACGGATTGTATTTGAAGACGTAGCTGCGGTTCCAACGGAAATTTTTGCTGTAGGTTGGCGGAATGGCAAAATCAACTTCGCCCAAAGAACGCAGTTTTATTTCGGTGAAATCGCGATTTAAATCGGTGGTGAACGACATGGTGGAAGGCATAGGATTAAAGCTGAAATCTTTGATAATGTCTGCCCACTTTGATTTTGTGCGAATGAGTTTTTTGAAAGGCGCGAAGTCTTTTGATTGAGGCGCAAAGCTCCAGCCTATTATACCCGACCAGTTTTTCTTGGAGTTCTTTTCGACATAAGGGTCGCTCAGTAATTGTTCGCGATAAGCGTAGGTAAAATTGAAATTGCCGGGGTCATAGATGTGTGGTTTCTTCGCTTTGGTTTGCGGCACAACGCGCACATTGCTGAAGTTGTAACCGCGCGTGGTGTTGATGGTTTGGATTTGCCGCAAATAATGACGGGCGGAATCTTTCCCTACCACTTCCCTCAAAGCTTTCATGTAGTCCTTGGTTGGAATATCGAACTGATATGGGTCGAATTCGGGAGTGCTGAATTGTTGGGAATAGTTGGCATAAAAAGGAATTCTGATTCCGGCCTTTTCGGGTAAAAGT
The DNA here is from genome assembly GCA_947478005.1 of Bacteroidota bacterium. Classification (GTDB taxonomy): domain Bacteria; phylum Bacteroidota; class Bacteroidia; order Chitinophagales; family LD1; genus Bog-950. The sequence continues at coordinate 41,181 of CANJVG010000003.1, read as the reverse complement.
TTGCCTGCCTCAATATTGGTGGCGAAATCATACTTATACAAATTGTCTTTATAGCGCTGGTCGATTTTTTGCTCGACTTGCCCGAAGCCCTTGGTGTGCATGCTTCCACCTAAGCTTATGTTACCCAAGTCGGCTAACTTCACATTGACGGTAGCAAGTGCAGCGGCCCCTCCGCTTTCTTCGAAACCGGAAACGCGCAATTCATCGAACCAAACTTCGACACATTTTTCGCGGCCATCATCACCATCTCCACCAAGAGGATTGTTTGGGTCGCCTTTGGTAGGGTTATGGATACCTAACATTATTGTTTTGATGGAACCAATGTCGGGGTTGCCGACTATACTTCGCAATCGTCCATCGACTTTTTCGGTATAAACATTTGTGCGGTTCCAACCCGGAATTAAGTTTCTCTTTTCTTTCAGTGCAATGAAATCCTGCAATACCAGGTCGATGGAGTTTTCTGAAGGCCAAACAATTTGACGGTCGGTAGTGCTATTGTTGTCGTATTTGCCGGCTGCGGTAATTTTGAGCGGCACCTCATATTCGTAGTAGTTATCTTTAAAGTCAGAGCCTACACGGATAAAGGCCGTTACATCGCTGTCTTTAACTCCGATTTGCCCATCTATGTTATTGGCATGAATGTACATTTTCAAGCGCTTGTATCTTCTGACATCGAGGGTAATGTTTTTGAAGACCGCTCTTCTGGAACAATCTTTCAGGTCGCAAACTTTAAGGGCAAGCGACTGCTCGTTCTGTTGAACGAACTGATTGGTTTGTGAACCGAGTGCCTGTGTTCTTTCAATGTCTGGAGGCAATACATAATTCACCGGAGTTTTTGCGCTATGTTCTTCAATGCCTACCGAGGCCACATTTAAGCTTGAGCCCGGCAAATCGGTTCCAAGCCCATCGCAAGGGTCGTTGATATTGAGATTGTAGGTGCGCCATTGATTTCTTCTCAACTCTAAGGTGGCAAAACGTAGAACCACATTGGTATCCTGCCAACCGGTCATGAACATACGCATGAATTGAATGGATTTAAAATCGGGGATTTGACCTACCCGAGAAGCGTATTCCTTTATTGGTATTCTGAATTGATACCAATGAGCCTGCACGCCATTTGCGTCTGTTTGTCCATCAACCTTTGAAATGATGTAAGGATTCTGGCCTACATCCATTGTGTTTCGCGTAAGGTCAACTTCGTATTGAAAGTACTCTTCGTTTTCGTTTAGTGTGTTGTCTTTATTTAAATCTTCCTTATCGGGCAAGTTGGTTTGGGCAGTGGAGGAAACGCTATTGGTTTGCACCGGTGAGTTTCCTTCAATTCCGCAAAAGCCTTCGTAGCGCTTTAAAATACTTGGCTCGTTACCATAGATATTTTCGTCTTTAAAATATTGGTAATTATCGCTGGAGGGGTCATTTTGCAATTTGGTGAATACGGACGCATTTACGCTTGCCTGCACATTGTTTAAGAAGATAGATTTTCTATCTCTTTCTTCAGCATCACCCATGCCATCAAAGCCGACATCCTGTTGCGCTCGTAAATTTTGATCCACATCAAAGGCATCTACAAGTGCCGGTTGTTTTGGAACACGTCCCCACGAAGTCCGGTCAAGTAAACTGGTATCGGCATAAATTCCATTTTCGTAACTCATACGCGAATCGCGCAAAATGTCTTCTGAAATATTTCCGAGGTTGAAAAACAATTTTCCGCCCGCAGGATTTACATTGTAGAGGAACGGGTCCATCATCCAGAACTCGATATACTCTACGTTCTGCGCTTCCAAATCATTATTGTCGATACTGCGCATTACACCAGCCCAACGAGTTTGGGGTGATTTTAAGCTACCGTCATTATTAATACCCTGAGAAATTCCGACTGTTGGATTATTGTTCCACTCATAATTGTAAGGACCTCTATCACGAGGAAAAAAGGAAAGGTCGAACGTGTAAATGTTTTGGTCGAGCGTTTGGTTTGGACGGTTAGGGAAAACTTCCTGAGTAGGAATTAAGCGAACATAATGGCTTTTGATATTGGTCTTTGTATCTGGGTTGTTATAAACAACACCGGGAGAATTATTCGAATTAAAAAAAGAATTGTCGATACGATACCAGGCAATCTTAGCGCGGTTGTATCCATAACGTTCATCGTTTATCAAACTGGCTTCCGGAAACATAACGCGGCCACTTGCATCGGTAGAGTTGCGCGGAGTAGAGGCGAGTTTCCAACTTGTAGAAGGTGTTTTTAAATCATAGCCGCTGCTTGTTCCTTCAAAGTCATCTACGTAAACCTGTCCTTGTTTGTCGGCTCCGTTGATAGCTTTTGAATGGCCAGGTTTTAAGTAGGCCATTTCGGCATAGGTTGAAATGGTGGACATTTCTTTGGTCGCGTAAATCGGGAGTTTGTCTAGGGCTTTGGTCAACCAAGGTGCATTGGTTTCATATTTTATATCGGCCCCCATGATGGTGTTGCTGATAGGGTCATCGCCTACATTTACTTTTTGTGTAAACGGTCTTTCGGAAAGATGCATGACCGTAGCGCCAATATTGAATTTGCTACTGATGCGATAATCCAACCTCGTACCATACATGGAACGAACCTGGGTAGCAAAAAGATTATTGTTTTCGTAATCTACTTTTATCTGCTGGCCAGAATTGAGAATTCCCTGATTGATAACCGTAACCCTGCCGAGATTATAATCAACAGTAAAATCTGAACCCTCTACCAACTTTTGCCCTCCGGCTGTAACTACGACAGAGCCCCGGGGAACATTTCCGGCACCGAGAGAAATTTCACGATTGTTGGCTCCTTTATATTGGCCCTTTATTACAAAGCGGTTATACTCAGGAAACTGTTGCGCGATAAATTTTGTTGAATCGTAAAGTTGGTCGTAGACATACTGGTTAATCAGTGTTGGGGGGCTTCCACAACTTGTAAAGGCAGTTCTTAAATTATTTCCGAAGGGCTCTACAACCGGAAAAATCAAGCGCCCGTTTTGTGTGATAATGGTTGTTCCGGGCACAAAGTCAAACAAGCCGTCCGGTTGAGGGTCGTTGTTCATGTTCAGATTGTCGAGGTTTAAAACGCTGATGAGCGGTTTGCCTTGCAAACAGCCTTTGGGCATATAGCGTTTAGGCCCGCTGCCCGGGTCGTTGTAGTACACATCTAATCTGAAATCTTCATTACTCACATTGTAGGCTCCAAGGGAGTAAATGTTTTTCATCATCAAATTCCAGATAGGTAGTGCCGGACGCACGGTTGTTCCTTTCAACAATTTGAGATAGAGAACTTTTGAAGTGGAGTTGGAATCTGGCGGTACCTGACTACCGAATTCACCGACCTGAAAAACGGCACCGTTGTATTCATATTGAAAAGCAACCGCGAGAACTTCATTTGGATTGAGTTGTGAGTTTAGCGAGATATACCCTAACTGTTTATTGACGATATACTCGTTGTCGTTCAACTTACGGGCATAGGTTTTTTCAAAATCCTGTCCTTGCTGAAGCTGAAGATTTCCCTGCAAATCGGCTACTACGTTGTTTACAAAACGTGTGGTTGGGCTGCCAACAAGTCGTCCGTATAGGTTATTAGAATTTTGATCGGGCTTTGTATCGAATCCAATGGGTTGAATGGAGGTGGAGTAGGGTGCGAATTCTCCTAAGTCGTTAAAGCCAACTACATCACGCACATTTTGCGTAGTTCCATTTCGGTTGGTTGCCCAAACTTCAATTCGGGTTATGTTTACTACTGATTTTATGTTTGGTAGGGCCGATAGTGCCTGGTCGTAAGTGTTGCGGAAATACTGGGCTAAGAAAAAGTGTTTGTTTTCCTCATATTGGTCTGAACGGATTTCGAAATTTTGTTTTTGTGCTCCGTTTTCGATGAGCATTGTTTCCTTCTTCGATTTCTGTTGGGAAATAACGGTGGTCCATGTAAGTCTTCCGAACTGTAATTGAGTTTTTAATCCAAATAAAGTCTGGCTACCGGAAATCAATCGGGTTTGCAGGGGAAGTGAAACATTACCCGCTTCAATTACTTTGATGATGTCATCTTCGTCACCGGTGTAGCCGAGCTTAACCTGATTGTCGAAATCAAAGCCTGACTGAGTGTTGTATTTTACTCCTAACTGAAGCTTATCTCCGATTTTTCCAATGACGTTGATGTTGATGTTCATATCAAAATCGAAGCCTCCGGTCTTTCTGTTTCGAATAGGAATATTTGGATTGGCCGTTGTTTGTGTGTTGCCACCAAGGGTCATATCGACATTTCCCTGTGGCTTAATTTCGATTTTACTACCTCCGAACAATTTGTCGAAGAATTGTTTCTTGACCTGGATAGGCGGAACAATACTTTTATCTTCTACTAAGTTGATGGCCTGCTGACGGTCTTTAATGTATGCCTCGCGTTCCTGCTTTTCGGTGTACTTGAGGTAATCGTCATAGGTCATGTACATGGGCGGCTTGATATTCTGCCCCCCTACTTTCTCGGTTACCACATACATTCCCGATTTTGGGTCGTACTCCACATCCTGCTTAATGACAGGAGGGTCTTTCAAATAAAAAGGGTCCTTCGATTTATCGGTTACAAAATCACCTTCCCGATCTTTGATGGGATATTTCAGGGAAGGAGAATCGGGCTCGATGAGCGGTGCGGGAATTTCGGGAAGCAAATAGCGGAACCGGGAAATGTTCTTTTCAGCATTGGACATGTATAAAATGCCCACGCACGAAACCGCTATAACACTACTGAATATTTTTTGCCTAACCTTCACTCGCTTCTTACAACAGTTTTAATGCTTCTTTAATTAATCCTTCTACCGTCCAGCTGCTACTGCTGCTTTGCAGTTTCGCAATTACCTTTTCGGCCGCCTGCTTATTGAAACCAAGAGCAAGGAGCGCAAATAACGCGTCCTCCTTCATTGTATTGTTCGGAGTGGCTAACAAAATTGTATCGCCCGCCATTTTTCCAACCTTGTCTTTCAGTTCCAGAATGATTCGTTTGGCCGATTTTGGCCCAATGCCCTTGATGCTTTGGATCATCACTTCGTTCTCAGAAAGAATGGCATTTTTTATTTCATCGGGTTTGAAAGAAGACAGCATTACGCGTGCAGTGGCTGCGCCAACACCTGAAACTGAAATTAATTTCTCAAATAAATCTTTTTCGGTTTCATCAAAAAAGCCGTAGAGGTCGAAACCGCTTACCGATTGGTTTTCGATTTTTACAATTAACGAGGTGTGTAACTGACAACTTTCCAGATGTTGAATACGCTCGTAGGTGTTCAGGCTTATTTTAACCATGTAGCCAATACCTCCTGTTTCCAGAAAAATATGGGTAGGGCTTTTGAAAGTAATTTTACCGCTTAGGTACGCTATCATTCTCTTTAGTTAATGGCAAACAATTACCTGTTGAAAGTAGTGCAGTTTTTTCTGCGGCTATCTGTCGACTGATAACTGTGAACTATTGGTTGCTAATGTAAATTTTCAAGAGTAGAAAGGTGCGATAGGCAGCGGCTTGGGGGTTTTGTTTACTAAGAGTGAATTGTTGAATTGTCTATTTAGAAGATTCAATATGCATCATTTTTTCAGAAAACGCAAGTAATTGGCTTTCCTGAAACTTATCGGCCAGTATCTGCACACCTATCGGCAAGCCGTTTTTATCTTCTGCCAAAGGCAAAGAAATGGCCGGAATGCCGGTGAGGTTGGCGAGCACGGTATAAATATCTGCCAGATACATTTCTACGGGATTATCTGTCTTCTCACCAAATTTAAAAGCAACGGTTGGTGAAGTGGGCATCAGGATGAAATCGTATTCTTTAAAGATGCCACGGATTTTATCGGTCAAGATTCTGCGCACTTTTTGAGCGCGGGAATAGTAGGCATCGTAATAACCTGAACTAAGCACAAAGGTGCCGAGCATGATTCGGTTCTTTACTTCTTTGCCAAAGCCTTCGGTGCGTGAACGTTTGTAAACCGGGTCCATCTCATTGGCGTTTTTTGAACGGTAGCCATAGTGAACACCATCGAAGCGGGCCAGATTGCTGGATGCTTCGGCTGTGGTGAGGACGTAGTAGGTGGATATTAAATATTCGAGCAGGTCGAAGCCTACTTCCTCTACGGTGTGTCCTTCGTTTTTTAAATCGCTCAGGATGTTTTCTACCGTAGCTTTTACTTCCGCGTTCAATCCATCGCTTTGCAGCGTGGTTGGGAAAACGGCTATGCGCGCTTTTTTCTCAAAGCTTAATTCGGCTGAGTAAGCCGGAACTTTTTCGGAAGAAGAAGTGGAATCGTAATTGTCTTTGCCTGAAATTATTTCCATCAGCAATGCTGCATCTTCAACATTGTGTGTGAAAGGACCTATTTGGTCGAAGGAAGAGGCATAGGCAATTAATCCATAGCGCGACACTCTGCCATAAGTGGGTTTTAATCCCACCAAACCACAAAAGGCTGCGGGCTGACGAATGGAGCCTCCGGTATCGGAACCTAATGAAGCCTGGCATAAACCTGCCTGTACCACCACGGCACTGCCACCCGATGAACCACCCGGAACGCGGGAGTTATCCTGCGCATTCAACACATTGCCGTAAGCAGAGTTTTCGTTGCTGGAACCCATTGCAAACTCATCGCAATTGGTGCGGCCTATGATGATGGCATCTTCTGCCAGTAATCTTTCTACCACCGTAGAGCTATAAAGCGAGGTGAATCCTTCCAAAATTTTGGACCCCGCAGAAACCTTATGTTGTTTGTAACAGATGTTATCTTTAATGGCAATCACACAGCCGAAGAGTTTTCCGGTGGGCTTGCCTTCGGCCAATTTTTTGTCGAGTTCTTTCGCTCTCTCCTTTGCTTCTTCACCAAAAACCTCGAGGTAGGCGTTGAGGTGTTTGTTGGCTTCTATCTTTTGCAAATAGTCGCTCACCAGGGTTTCGCAACTGGTGTTTCCCGATTTTAAATCAACCTGAATTTGTTGAATGGTTTTTTTAGACAACTCTGCCACCTCAATTTGTTTTTTGAAAATTGATACTTCTAAGGATTTAAACTGGAGTAGTGATTAGGCCTTTTTTTCTTCTACCGGCTCTTTGGCTGGAGCTGGTTTATCTTTCATGCCCTCTTCAATTTCGGTCTTGATGTTGGATTTGGCTGCGTTGAATTCGCGCACTCCCTGACCTATACCACGCATTAACTCCGGTATTCTTTTGCCTCCAAAAAATATGAGGATGACTACCACAATTACAATTACTTCCGGAGTGCCTAAGCCAAAGATGGCATATTGAACTTGCATGATTAAAAATTTAGAGGACAAAACTATTAGAAAATGTGGAAAGGGCAAAGGTTTTCATTGGGGGCGCTGCGGAGTTTTGTTAAGGCAGACTTTCGTTTTTTTTGACGGGCAGGTTTTCGTTTTTTTATTTTTACTTCCATTCACCAACTAAAAATCATTGTGTTATGAAATTGCTGAGTAGTCTATTTCTTTTTCTTTCCCTCTTGTTATTGGCTTTTCAAAGCACCGAAAGCAAAACACCTTTGATAAAACGAAGCGTGAATCTTAGAACCGGAATCTCGGATGATTATAAATATGATTCGCTGGGCAGATTGCTGCAGGTGCAGAGTTCGAGAGGGGAGAAAACCGTTTTTGAATATATAGATACCCTGGTGGTGAAGCAGTTTTTCAGTTCGCCAAAAAGCAAGGTAAAGAAGGATACGTTCTTTCTGAATAATAAAAACTTAGTCATTCTTATTTCTGCCAACATAGAACGAATCATGTATAATAAATGCATGTATGATTCCCGGGGCCGGTTAACGCTGTTGGCCAACTATGTGGGTGGTAAACCGATGAGGCAGACATATTACACCTGGTCGGGCGATAATCTGAAGAACACCACTTCGATTGACGAAAAGGGCAAGCCGCAGAGTATCGTTTCCTATTCTTACTTTACTGACAAACCCAATACCATTTCCAACACAAACACGGGGCTAGGCTTTCTGGGGCCCGAGTCAAAATATCTGCTAAAGGAATCGGTTGGTTTGGCGGCCGTAACTACTTCGAGCGATACTTTTCATATTGTCTATCACTATCAGATGGATGAAAAAAACGCTGTGAAGCTAAAGGTAGGCTACAATGCCAAGGGTGAATTGGTTGATTCTACTTCCTACAGCTATTACTAAGGTTCACCTCCTTTTATTTAGCCGATAAGATCTCCCTTTTCTACGGAGTTATCTTCCGCTTGCTTTGTTTCTGTCTCCTTTTCCCTTTTCTGCCTCTTCTTCGGAACTAAGTTGCTGTTTTATTGCTCAAAGTGCCACTTTTTTTACACAAAGTATTCAAAAGTATGCTCTAAGTCTGTGTCTATTGAACCTAAGGCTTCACAAATGTAGCAGAACCCACTAATTTACTCATGAAAGTTCCTAACTTTTGTAAGTAAATTAGTGGGTTTCATAAAACTTAAATCTATTTTCATATAAAAATTAGTTACATTCTCATTGAACTACTTTACTTTTTCTAGAAAATAAAATAATTTCATACGTATATAACTTACTTTAATAAGTAAATGACTTGATTTTGTCTTCCTGAGAGAGACTTAATGGAAAGATAGCCTGTCTTCGTTGCATTGCCAAAAGGCTATCCGGCTAAATTCACAGACTTGATGAAAGACATTAAAGGGAGGCATGAAGAGTTGGGGCACTTCATCGCGTTGAACGCACCCTCTATTATTGACGTGGCGAACTTTAAGAAGAAGTGATGGAAGAATTTGTGAACCAAGCAAACGATGATTATGCAGAGCTTGGCAGACGGAAATCGTTCGTTATAATTAAAAGCGAGGGGCGGTTGATGAAGTATTCATAATTAATCCGCTAATTTGCCAAGTAGCCAATTAAAATGAAACAATCCTTCGTCAACGCGCAACAGCTTCCGCTCATCATTGAGCCGAATGGAAGCGGCAATTCCAAACAAGAGTTATTGCAGTGGATGCAGAGCAACAAAGCCGAGCTGGAGAAAAAGTTTTTTCAGCATGGGGCTATTCTCTTTCGCGGGTTCGATATTGATACACCCAAGGCCTTTGAAGATGTTTCGATGCAGGTGGACAATCGCCTGCGCAACGATTACTACGGCACCTCACCGCGCAATATTGTAAAGGATACCAATTTCGTTTACACCGCCAGCGAGCTGCCGGGCTACTACCCCATTCCGCAACATTGCGAAATGACCTATGTGAAGCACCCGCCCATCAGCATCTTTTTTTATTGCCACGTGGAACCTTCCTATGGTGGTGAATCGCCCCTGTGCAATTTCCGGAAAGTGTATGCCGATATGAATCCGAAAATTCGCGATGAGTTTGATAAGAAGGGTGTGTTGACGGTGCGCAACTATTCGAACCCTGCCATAAACAATCCCTTCAATCTGTTTCAACTAAAAAAGTGGAACGAGATTTTTCATACCAACGATAAAGCCGAAGTAGAAAAACAATGTCGCGAACAGGAAATTGATTTTAAGTGGATGAAGGATGATAATCTACGCCTGACTCATCTTACTCCCGCTACTATCAAGCATCCGGTGACGGGTGAAACTGTTTGGTTCAATCACTCGCAGGTGTTTCACCCGGCCAGCGCACCGGTGGAATATAAATTCATTCATGCGCGGCAACAGCGCACCAAAACATTTTTCTGGAAAACATTGATTGCGGCCATGGTGAAAATAAAATCGCTGCACACCAAGCCTATCGACCAAAGCATGAACGTGCTATTTGGCGATAACACACCGGTGCCCGATAGCTACATGCAACACATTGAAGAAGTGATTTGGAAAAACATGGTCATCCTGCCGTGGAAGAAAAACGATGTAATAGCCGTTGATAATTTCAGCACTTCCCATGGTCGTCTGCCCTATGAAGGCGAACGCGAGATTTTGGTTTGCTGGAGTGCATGACCTATAAAGCATGAACGAACTCGACACCCTCAAAATTTCTTTCAGCCCCAATGGCCTGATGATACTCAACATCATCATTGGGCTGATTCTATTCGGCATTGCGCTCGAGCTCAGGAAAGAAGATTTTGTTTTGTTGGTGAAAAACAAGAAGTCAACCTTCGTGGGTCTCAGCGCTCACTTTCTTTTGTTGCCGCTTCTCACCTTTGGTCTTGTTACCATTCTGCATCCGCCACCGTCCATCGCTCTTGGAATGATTCTCGTAGGCGCCTGCCCCGGTGGCAACATGAGTAATATGTTCACTCACCTCGCAAAAGGAAACACTGCGCTGGCGGTTGGGCTTACTTCAGTTTCGCATGTCCTCGCCATCGTTATGACTCCCTTCAACTTTTCGTTGTATGGTGGTCTAAATCCCGAAACAGCCGCTCTGCTCAAAACAATTCACCTCGATATCTTCGATGTGTTTCAAACAATTGTTTTCGTTATTGGCATTCCGCTCGTGGTAGGCATCTCTTTAAATTACGCAAAACCAGCTCTGGCAGAAAAGCTAAGCAAGGTGATGAAGAAATTTTCTTTGCTGGCTTTTGCAGTTTTCCTAATTGCTGCGTTTGCCGGCAATGCAAAAATCTTTATCGCCTACTTCACCACTATCATGCCCTTGGTTGTCATTCACAATGCTGTAGCGTTAAGTGGTGGTTTACTATTTGCTAAACTGATGCAATTGCATTTTCGTGATATCAAAACCATAACCATCGAAACCGGAGTTCAGAATGCCGGTCTTGGTTTAATTTTAATCTTCACTTTCTTCAATGGTATGGGAGGTATGGCTATCGTTGCCGCCAGTTGGGGTGTTTGGCACCTGGTAAGTGGTGGTGCCCTGGCTTTTTATTGGAGCCGAAAACCTAATTCACTGTAGCAATCACGGTTTCACCGTCAATCGTTACTTCTCCGGTCTTTGCTACCACCGTCACATCATGTGGCAAAATAACCGTTACCTGACTGCCCAGTTTTATTAAACCAATAACATCCCCTTGTTTAACTGTTTGATTTGGTTTGGTATAGTCCACAATTCTTCTGGCTAAGAAACCCGAAATCTGAATCACCTTATATCTCTTTCCGGTAGTGGTCTCCAGTAAAAACTCATTGTGCTCATTCTCAAAACGAATTCCGTATTCGTTACTCATCACCACAGCATTATTAAAACTTCCCTTGGTATATTTTTCACTCACCACCTTTCCTTCCATCGGTGCGCGCTGGTAATGCACGTTCATCGGGTCCATCTGAATGGATATTATAGTTCCTGCAGTATCCACATCTTTTGTCCACACCTTGATAACTCCCAATTCTCCTTTCAGCTCCATCAGGCTTTCTGTATTCCACTTCCTTACCGACACGATTTTTCCATTGGCAGGTGCAACAAAAACCGAATTGCTGTTAGGAATATTTCTAGCTGGCTGGCGCAAAAACCAAATTTGATAATAGGCTACACAAAACACCGCAAAGGCGACCACGAACAATAAAAACCTTTTGAGAATCTTCATGCCGCGAAACTAAAAGAAGGGATAAGAGTTGGTATGTTTATTTTGCCGAAGCAGAAACGGAAGCAGGATCAATGAATCTGTAGTATCCGTCATAGCCGACATAAACTTCCAGTAAACGTTTGGTTTTTTCAAACATGGTGTAACCCTGTTGCATATTCTTCCAAAGCTTTCCGTTTTTACTGAACTCTCGCAGGCGGGAGTAATAATCCATATTAGCATCTGTAGGTTTGAAAGGAAAAACCTGAACCGGTATTTTGTATTCTCCCTGGTTTCTGGCCTTCACGGCATAAATATAGATGTCCTCTATATAATAGTTACTCATAGCCATACATCCGGCACTCGCCTGTCCTCCGTGAATATAAATATCTCCACCCTTATGAGCTGCAGTACTTAAACGTAAATCCGATTCATTAGGATAATTGATTCCAAGCGATAAATGATAATTGCTTACAGGATTAAAATCGTTGATGTAGTAATACCCCTCTGGTACCTGACAATCTCCCTGTACCCTTTTTGGTCCCAACACGCCCGACATAGCATAAATGCTAAACTCATTAAACTTCACATACTTCCCGTCAGGTTTCTGAACCCAAACTTCCATTATAGCTTCCTGCTTAAAAACTCTTAAAAACATATTTCCAAAAGTTTCTTCCGGAATTTCTTTAGAGCGACATTTCATTTTAAAGTATTCCTCTTTGCGCGAATAGGCATCATTAACCCTCTCGTAATTCTTTTGCATGTCCTCAAAAGAAAAACTACCCGGCATAAATGCAGAGGTTATTCCGAAAACAAGTAAGAGTAAAAACGGTTTCATTCCTTTCATAAACAGATAACGCTGCAATTGGTTTTCTTATTGTTGGGCAAACCTTTTGATTATATACGTAAAAACAAAAAATCAGGTTACTGTAAAAACTTGTTTTTTACACAATCAACATCCTGTATTAATTATAAATGATTAAATAAAATCTATAACCCTTATTATTAGCTGTGTTAATTGTTATACAAACTTCTTTCTCTAAAATTAGAAATCCTCATTACTAAAATGAAATAGGCAGGAATCAACATGGCCTGTAAGTTCAGAACCCTTGATATCATTGAAATCTGGCTGCTTATACACATGCTGTGGACACCGATGTTGACACAGGAAAAGGGATAACTTTGAATCCACATGCTGTGGATAGTCCTGTGGATTAACTACCGGTTTAACATCGCAGGGGATCGTAAAAGAGGACATGTGTTTTTTAATCGGACCTCAAAATTTAGTTCTTGCAGACTTACCAACGGTTTAAAGGGATAATTTCAACGGGCAGTGTGGAAAACGCTTGTTATACTTTATACAAGTGCATTTCATCAATGTATTTCCAAACAGGATCTGGTAGAAAGTACTGCATGGAAGTACCCTTTTTTAGGTTTACTCGAATAAAAGTGGCAGAAATATCAAGAAATGGGAAGTGCAGAAAGTGAATATTCGGTTTGTTTGGAAAGGGATTCTTTGCCGAACCCTCTCGGTTATATACGTAGATAGGGTAGTTCTGAAGAATAAGTTCGAAGTTTTTCCATTTATGCAGTGTTTCTAAATTATCACTACCCATTATTAAAGAAAAGACGTGTTGTGGGTACTTTTCTTTCAGGTAAGTAAGTGTATCAATAGTATAACTGGGCTTTGGTAGTTTAAACTCAATATTGGAAGCTTTTAGGTTTTTATTGTCTTCTATGGCTAGGTTTATCAAATGAAGGCGATCTTGTTCGCGCAACAAGGACTCTTTTTGCTTTAGTGGGTTGTGAGGGCTAACCACCAACCATACTTTATCTAGGTCTGTAGTTTCACATACATAGTTGGCTATAATTAAATGACCATTATGTATTGGGTTGAACGAGCCGAAAAAGAGACCAATTTTCATTCGATATCTTTATCAAAATCTTGAATAGAGAGCCAATTTCGCTTGAAGGCAAAATAGGTAAGAATAACCGCGATAAAGGCCATAACAGTAACAACCTCCCAGAAACCATTCTCATCATCAGTATGAGGTATATGGCTAAAGTTCATGCCGTATAAGCTGGCTAAAAAATTTAAGGGAAGCAAAACAAATGAAACCCCAGTAAGGGTTTTCATCACATTATTCATCTTGTGGTTTTGTAGGGAATAGTATAGATCCATTAAGCCACTTAATTGATCGCGTTGAAAATCCAATTCATCTGAGTTGCGGGTGGCATGGTCCTGCAAATCACGTAAATAGTATTTGTTGTCAGCATCGAAATAACTTACTTCAAAACGTGAAAGATTCTGAATTAAATCGCGAACAGGCAAGATGTGCCTCCGTAAATAGAGCACCTCGCCTTTCAGCCGTTGCAATCTAAGTAAGTGTTCGTTTTGGGGATTCTGGAATACTTCATGCTCAAGGTGTTCAATTTGGCTGCTTACGTGTTCTAGTACCAAATAGTATTGGTCTATTATGACATCAAGAATAGAATAAAGGAGATAATCCTCACCCTTTTTACGAAGGTTGCCCGCACCCGAAACGAGCTTATCCCCAACCATTTTTTTAAATATCCCGTAATCCGAATCTCTAAAGGTGATAAGGAGATTATCTCTAAGAACCATACTCACCTGTTGGTCGGTGACTTCGCCATCTATCAACACAAACATTCGAAGCACTACATAAATCATATCGCCATAATCTTCCAACTTGGCTCTTTGATTGGCATGTAGAATATCCTCTACTACTAATGGATGGATTTTATAAAGGTCGGCTGCAGAATGCACAACCACATTGTTTTGAATACCTACGATGTTTAGCCAGTTTACGTGATGTTCTGTTTCTTGTTCTGCACAAGAATTTAGCATCGCGCTTTCCTCGAACAAACATTCTTTTTCGTTGTAGTGGTAGAAAGAAATTTTAGGCTGATTATTGACTGTCATTCTGATGCGCAAAATAATAATAACTAATAGATTTGTGCCCGATGGAAAGAATCACCAGTCTTCAAAACCCGACAATTAAAAATCTACGGAAACTCGAAAAGGCCAGTGAACGGAGAGAGCAGAATTTGATTTTAATAGAGGGGCTCCGCGAAATAGTTTTGGCGAAGAGAGCCGGATACAAAATCAATTCTCTTTTTTTATGTGAGGAATTATTCAAAGAATCAAAAGAGTACCGATTAAGCGAGTTGACAAAGCCGGGAGATACTACTCTGGCCACGAAAATTTCGACCGAAGTTTATCGCTCATTAGCTTACCGTGATTCAACCGAGGGTATTATTGCCACGGCAATACCACAAAAACTCAATTTAGACAATCTTGTCTTTGGAAAGAATCCTTTGATTTTGGTAATAGAAGCCGTAGAAAAACCAGGGAATCTGGGGGCTATGCTGCGGACTTGTGATGCTGCAGGAGTTGACGCAATTATTATTACTGATGCAAAAACCGATTTGTTTAATCCCAATGTTATTCGGTCAAGTGTAGGAACCGTTTTTACAAATCACATTGCTGTTTGTGAAACAGAGCAGGCGATTGATTTTTTAAGAGAGAAGGGCATTGCTACCTATGCTGCGGAGTTGGAGGCAACAAAATTTCATTACGAGCAAGACTTTAAATTCGCTGCCGCTATTATTGTAGGTACTGAAGCAACCGGACTTAGTAAAGAATGGCTGAATGCTGCAGAGCAAAAAATAAAAATTCCAATGTTAGGCGAAATAGATTCACTTAATGTTAGTGTAAGTGCAGGAATCCTTTTATTCGAGGCTGTGCGTCAGAGAGCAAAAGCATAGAAAAATAATATGGTGAAAAAGGATGCTTATGCGGCATTAAGAATAGCCGCGTTTAGAGATTTTCAGCTATCTCGTTTTATGCTAACGTTTGCTGTGCAGATGGCGGAAACAATTATCGCGTGGAAGATATATGAACTTACACACGATAAGCTTGCATTGGGTTTGCTGGGATTGAGTGAAGCTTTGCCGTTCATCGTCACCTCGATTTACGGTGGTCATGCAGCAGACTTGTTCAATAGATATAAAATTGCACGAAGGACTATTCTTGGAATTGCCATATGCTTTTCACTAATTGGCATAATCTTGAGTGGAGAGGCCACGCTTTTTAAGCTTTACGGCCCATTACCCATTTACATAATCATTGGTATTAGCGGAATTATACGTGGCTTTATGGCCCCTTCCTATCAAAGTATCTTTCCGCAACTAATTCCACGGGAACTTTATTCGAATGCCGCGACTTGGGGGAGTAATACATGGCAAACGGCAGCGGTTCTGGGACCGGCATTGGGGGGGATTATTTATGGCCTAACTAATGTGGAATTTGCTTTTTCTTTAGCTGTAGTGCTTATGGTAATTTCATTTTTCGTTTTCCTGCGTGTGCCGATACAAGAAACCCCACCAAAGGAAAAAGTTGAAACACTCTATCAATCACTAACTGCTGGTTTGCGGTTCGTTTTCAATAAACAGGAAATGTTGTCTGCGATTTCCCTTGATTTGTTTGCTGTCTTATTCGGAGGAGCGGTTGCTCTACTTCCTGTTTTCGCCCATGATATATTATATGTCGGCCCCGAAGGTTTGGGAATATTAAGGGCCTCACCATTTTTAGGCAGTGTTGTAATGGGCTTTTTTCTTGCCCATAATTCACCAACACAGAATGCTGGAAAAAATTTGCTTATTGCAGTAACTGGTTTTGGATTGGCAACTATAGGCTTTGCTCTGTCAGAAAGCTTTGCACTTTCTTTCTCTATGCTATTTCTTACAGGAGCCTTTGATAATGTGAGTGTAGTAATAAGGCAAACTATTTTGCAAACTATGACTCCGGATAGTATGAGAGGAAGAGTAAGTGCAGTTAATCAAATATTTATAGCATCAAGCAACGAAATAGGTGCGTTCGAGAGTGGACTTGCCGCGAAATTGATGGGAACAGTTCCGTCTGTAATCTTTGGGGGATGTATGACCTTGTTAGTAGTAACGGGCACCTTTGTTTTAGCTCCCAAAATGAGAAAGTTGAAAATGTAAAAAGCCCCACGCACACTAATACGCGGGGCTTGAAGGCAACAAAAAGGAGTTAGAACAACTGCGGTTGCGGGTTTATGTTTCGCTTAAGCAATTCGTCTTGCATTTTTTTAATCAGATCCGGCATTTTTAAGGAGTAGAAAAACGAGGAACTGTAAATGGTTTGCAGATCGTCATTATTCAACGATTGCAGATAATCGGATACAGTTTTTTTAGGTCCGCTGATTAGGTTGTATTTGAAATTATTCATGATGATGATTTTTAAAATTCCTATTTTTAAAGGGCTGCTTTGGGTGAAGGGGAAAAGGGAATTACACGTTCTATAAAGAATAGTTTATGACCTTCGTCTGGAATTGCTAACTTGGTTTGGACGGTGTAAAACGAAGGATCCAGCTCAATTTGATTGGCTCCAAAAACCTGAGTAATGCCAAACAGGTCAAGCAGGTTAATCGTTGCAGGCACTTCGTGTGGCTGTACAAAAAGGTTTTCAATACGCCACAGAATTTCTATTCCCGTTTTGGTTTGACTCAAAAGCATTTGTAGGTTTTTACGGGTGATGACAAATTCTGTTTTCAGAAATTTTGCACCGTGGTGGATAAAGCCTATGAGTGAAATGTTTTTTGGTGAGTAGAACACAATTTCGTTTACATAGATTTCGTGTTTGGTAAAGTTGGAATTTGGAGTGGTTATCATGCTCGTTGTTTTTATGATAGTGCAAACATGGGCCGACAGTGCGCAACCTATTTGCGCGCTCAAAAAATAATTTCAACTTGCAGCAAAATCTGTTTCTTCTAATGTCTCTGAATAAAGATGCCTATAGCCGTTACCGTTTGATTGATGCCCGGCTTCGCAAAAAGCCGTACCCGCATCTTGAAGAGTTGATTTGGTATTTAAGCGAAAAACTCGATAGACAAATTTCGAAACGTACGGTGCAGTTGGATTTGCAGGAGATGCGCCAGAATCAACAATTGAACTTCAATGCGCCTATTGTTTATAATAAGTCAGATAAAAGCTATCACTATAGTGACCCCGATTATTCCATCAGCAATTTGCCGGTGACCGCAGATGAACTGCATGGTTTGGATTTTGCTATCAGTATTCTCGATCAGTTTAAACATTTACCGGCTATAAAGGAATTTGAGGAGGCGATAAAAAAAATTGCATCTACTGTTAAGCTTAATAAAGAAGCACGTGGAGAAAGTGACTACATACAGTTGGATACCCCTTTTATTATTAAAGGGATAGAATTCGTTGAACTGATTTTAAAGGCAATTTCGGATAGAAGGGTTTTAAGGTTTACTTACCAAAAGCATGGAAGCGAAGATGTTTCAGAGAATTTTTTGGAGCCCTATCTAATTCGAGAATCAAAGGACTATTGGTATGTTATTGGAAAGCGAATAAACAAAAGGGAGCAGAAGATTCTCACGTTCGCCCTGGATAGAATTCAGGATATGCAAATTACAAATGAGGTATTCGATGAAACAAAACTGGATAAGAAGAATTTTTTTAAAAACGTTGTCGGTGTCACACTGGGAGAGGGAAAGCCTGAGAAAGTTGTTCTTTCATTTTTGCCGTTACAGGGGAAGTATATTAAGACAATTCCCATTCATCACTCGCAGTTAATTTTGAAGGAAACAAAATCTGAGGTTAGGGTTTCTTTATACTTGGTGATCAATCACGAATTGAAAATGCAACTTTTGAGTTATGGGGAAAATGTAAAAGTTCTCAAACCGGATAAGTTAGCTGAGCAAATGCGAAAAAGTGCTGAGCAAATGCTGGAACAATATCGATAAACTTTAAAAAGAGGTTTTTGGAAGTCAAAAAGATTTGTACATTTATTAGAGCGAAAACAGAACAACATGAAAAAGAACAAGGCAATTGCGGGTTATCATATACTTATGATATTGTCTGCGGTGGATGGAATATTTGATGCAAAAGAGGATTTGGTTATAGAGGACTGGCTGGAGAAGGAGTTCCCCCTCCGGGTTAATTTAGATAAGGAAACAGAATTCCTCAGTGCATTAAAACAAGAGGACTACATGGTGCATTTCCAAAGCTGTATGGCCGACTTTTATGAAGATAGCACAGAGGAGGAAAGAAATGAATTGATACAATATGCCATTAAACTGGCAAAGGCAGACAAGAAGATTACAGAAGAGGAAAATATTTTCATCAACGAACTCTTTAATGAGTGGACGGAAACCTCGATTGAGTAGTGTAAGATAGATTGTCTCTTAAAGTGGTTGTGTGGCTACCAAATTGCTGTGTGCTTCAACCGATTCCTTTGCTGAAATCGAAGTAATGGAAAGCATAGATTTTTTACCCACCATTATTTCTGTAAGTTTTTTCATGCGCACAAAAACATTTTGTTGCACGTATGGCACTTCATATTTTTCACAAAGTTGCTTTACTCGCGGCTGATATTGCTGATATTTTAGTAGCGGCAAATCAGGGAATAAGTGATGCTCTATTTGGTAGTTCAACCAACCGTGCATAAAATCAACCCTGTCGTTTCCACAAGGATAGTTTACGCTGCCAGCAACCTGGCGTATATAAAATTCATTCAGGTCACGGGTCCGTGTTTCATATCTAAACACATCATCCCCCGCATGGTTGGGGGCAATGATCATGAACGTATGAATATTGGTAATCAATTCGGCAAGTAGGGAGTTAAACAAAACATAAAGGCAAGCAGTTGTTCCGAAAGGAAGAAACAAAAGTGGAAGCGCTATGAAACGAATAAGTATGTACGGAAGCATGCACTGTGCCCAGAATTCAAGTGCTTGTTTACTAAAGGGAAGAAGCAATTCCGAACCAGGGAAGTTGCCGTTCTCTTTAACTTCATTCTTTATTCTTGCTTTCTTATCGCGGTTCTTTTGAAATATCCAGAAGGTATTTGGTGCGTAGTAAGTAAACTTCCAGGTGCACATGAAGAACAGGACTGCGAAGTATTTCATGAATACCGGTATGCGCGCAGTTCGGATTAATTCAACATTGCGTTCTACTAGATCAGGGTCTGAAACTTCTCCGGTGTGGTAATGGTGTAAAACGTTGTGCTCATGTTTCCATGCCTCAGGATGCATCCAGTCGAACCAATCAATAAACCTTCGTTTACCTACAGCGAAGCCCGTGCTTTTATATCGTTCAGGACAGGATACTTTGTCATAGCCTTTGTGCCCAATATGGTGCATCATAATAGTCCAGCGGGCGGTATTACCCTGACTGATTAAGAATGCGGATAAAGGATTTGGAAATATTGGTGCCGTGGCGTAGCCAAGGATAGAACAGATTCTGCCCCACCACTCTATTTTCTTGAGGTGACGAAAATCTTCTTCTCCAATATTTGCATCTATTTCAGCACGAAGCAGTTTCAGTTCGCGGGCAAAGCCTGCAGCATCAATCGCGGCAAGCGCATTTTTTTCGGGCATGATTTATCGTGGGTATTAAATCAAAAAGAAGCCGTTTTCATAAATCTTTACACCATCGGCAAGGATCTGTCCACCGTTTTTCATATCGGTAATCATATCCCAGTGAACAGTAGATTCATTTTTCCCTCCGCACTGTTTGTAGCTTTGACCAACAGCCATGTGAATACTACCGCCAATTTTTTCATCGAACAGTATATTTCTGGACGTCCGTTGTATATTGTAATTGGTGCCAACGGCCACCTCTCCGAATCTGCGCGCCCCCCCCACCGCAAAAACTTTATCAAGCACATCATTTCCTTCCTCCGCGCTCCAGGAAAGGATTTCCCCATCCTTTACCTCGAGCGTTACACCGGCAACATCCTTACCCATATAGATAGTTGGGTAATTGAAATAAATTTTTCCGTTTACGCTGTCTTCTATGGGTGCCGAGAAAACCTCTCCACTCGGCATATTCGCCCGTCCATCGCTGTTAATCCAGGTTCTTCCTTTCACCGAAAACGAAATGTCAATGTTCTTGCCAAGGTATTGCACCTTGTCTACTTTGTTTAGATAGTCCACATACACTTGCTGCGTTTTTCGAACCTCCAGCCACTTATCTACCGGGTTTTCTTCAAACAAATTGCAACTTTGGTAAACGAAATTTTCGTATTCCGCCATTGTCATTCGTGCATCATCAGCTCCGGCTTGTGTGGGGTATTGACAAAGACATCTGCGCATACTTCCATTACCCGTCCGCTCGAAGTAGATTTTGTTGATTTCATGTTGAGCATGTTGGTGTAGTTTGAATTTGGCAACATCGGCCACTTCTTTTTCATCGTCTCCTTTTTCGAAAGGAGCGCGGATGTTCAGATAGCAATCGAAGTTTTCGAAGATGTATTTCTTCATCGGATTAACCCAGGATAGCTGATTCTCTTCGCCATACTGCAGAACCAAATCATTTACTCCCTGAATTTCGATACTAAAAACAGGAATTCCGCCAGCCAAGTAAACTTCCTTTGCCACCTCCTGTAAAAGCGGTTCAGCAAGATAGGATGAGTTAATGTAAACCTTATCGTTCTTCTTTACATCCAAACAATAGTTGACCAACAGCTTTGCATATTTTTCCCGAATCAGGTTTGACATAGACTTTGTTTTTTAGCGCGGCCGAAAATAGAAAATCAAAATATCCATCGAATGAAGCAGTATGAAACCCTAAGGTCAGAATCGAAAAAGTCGAAGTATATGCGATGGGTATTCAATTTTTGGCCCTGCATCTGGTGCACGGAATGCAAGGTGGAATTCATTGCAGGGGACTTTAAAGAGCTACATGTCAGCTTGAAATTAAATATTCGAACGCGCAACCGAGTAGGAACGGTTTACGGAGGTAGTATTTATTCTTCTGTTGACCCCTATTTTATGTTGTTGTTTATGGAGGTGCTGGGCAAAGGCTATGTGGTGTGGGATAAAGGAGCGAGCGTTAAGTTTGTCCGGCCTATTTTGAATAAAGTGAATTGTCGTTTCCTTATTACCGATGAATTAATTGAGCTGGTAAAGCAAAAAACTGCGGAAACGGGAGAATATATTTTTGAATTGCCTTTGAAGTACGAAGATGCAGATGGTAAGGTGTATGCCACCTTCACCAAGACAGTTTATGTAGCCGATAAGGAGTTTTATAAAAGGAAGCTCGAGGCCAGGAAAATTTGAGAGATGTCGAACAACCACTCCAAAATTATAAATTAGCCACCTCACTGGCAGCCGATGAAAAACCGTATTCTCCGATTACTCAACATTCGAACAGATGAAGCCTGGCTGGTTACCAATCTTTTCTGGCTACAGTTTTTTCAGGGAGTAGGGGTTGCCATTTTCAATGCCGTAGTGCTGGCGCTTTTCATTGAGCATTTTGAGGCTCTTGCGCTGCCCAAGGTTTATTTGTTTGCCGGTACTCTCTTATTAGTGGTGGGGTTTGTTTACAGTAAAGTGGAGCATGCACTGCCGATGAAAAAGCTCGTGCCGCTGATTATCGTTTTTGTAGCCGGCAGCATTTTTTTATTGCGCGCGCTGTTTTCGGAGGAGAACAGTTCTTCCTATCTCTTTGTTCTTCTTAGTTGGTACTACGTTATTTATCTGCTTACTAATCTAGAGTTCTGGGGATTGGCGGCTTTGCAGTTCGATATACGCCAAAGCAAGCGCCTGTTCGGAATGATTGGTGCAGGAGATATTCCTGCGAAGTTGTTTGGTTATTCGGCTGTACCGCTGTTGGTGAAAGTGTTCAGCAGCCAAAACATGCTGGTGATTGCGGGAATTTCGATTCTCTGTTCACTCATTTTTTATTTCCGATTAAAGAGGGCGGGCAAAATGGATGTGCATGTGGCGCACGAACATGCACATGCCGCAAGTCATGATTTTGTTACCGAGAACTGGCGCGAGTTGATGAAGGGATTTTTCGGCAACAGAATGATTGCTCTCGTGGCGCTTTTGTCGTTTATCGTTATTACCTGTGTAACGATTATCAGTTTCTCGTTTTATGCCGAGATAAAACATGAAATGCACAGCGATGGAGAGCTCGCAGCATTCATATCAATGTTCTATGCCGGAGGTAGAATCTTTGCGATTTTTATTCGCCTTATACTAACAGGCCGACTTAGTAACATTCTCGGGATTAAGGGTTCTCTCCTAATCAGCCCAGTTATTCTCTTCGTTTTCCTTTTCAGCATTATCGTTTTGTCGCTGTTTCATCCCGACCATCACTTGGTGCTTTATGTTTTCGGATTGATGGCCATTATTACAGAGGTTTTGAAGACCAGTTTACAGGACCCTGTTTTCCTGTCACTCATGCAGCCGCTATCTGCTAACCTTCGCTTGAAGGGACACACGATTGTAAAAGGAGTGATGGACCCCTTCGCTCTTATCTTTAGTGGATTCATGCTATTCACTTTACTCAAGCTTTCGGGAAAGGTTGATTTATTTCAGCTAAGTTATATGGTGGTTACGCTACTCATTGTTTGGGTGGTGATGATTTTTTTAGTGGACCGGGAGTATGTAAAAACGCTGATTCATGCGTTGAACAAGCGATACTCTGTTGGGCAGGAAATTGATTTGGAAGATGAAAAGACAAGGGAGGTTTTGTTGCAAAAGATTTCTTCCGGAGGAACGGGTGAGGCCATTTATGTGCTCAATCTGATTGAGAAACAATACACAGAAGAAATGGAGCCACTGGTTTTGAAAGCTTTCGAGCATGAAAAGGTGGAAGTGCGCATGGAGGCCATTCAACTGGCGGAAAGAAAAAAAATTGCGGAGGCCCTGCCACAGATAGAGGCTATTATTGCCGATAAGCATAACACGCGTTTGTTACCCGAAGCCATCAAAGCAAAATGCATGTTGCTGCCCGATGAGTTGGAAAACTTTGATGAATTTCTGGAAGATAAGGACCACCGTATTATGAAGGCAGCCATTATTGGCTTAATGACCAGCGGGGGAATCAGCGCGGTAGTAGTGGCGGGGCAGAAGTTGTTGCACCTGATAGACTCTGAGCATTGGGAGGAAAGAAAAATAGCAGCTGAAATTATTGGCGAACTCGGTGTTCATTCTTTTTACAAACCCTTGATTCATTTACTCGAAGACCACAACCATCATGTGGTGCGCACAGCCATTCATGCAGCAGGGAATGTGAAGAACGAAAAACTGATGGTGCCGTTGATGAATTTTCTATTGCATCGCAAGCATGAGAAGCCAGTTATAGATGCCATGCATCGGGCGGGTGATGTGGCTTTGAAGGAAATCAAGCTGGCGCTGACAAGCGATATTCTTTCTCGTCAGCAACAATCGAAACTGATTTTGCTCTGTGGGAGAATAGGCACCACCAATGCCGCTAAGATTCTCGATGAATTGGTATGGAAACTGCCTGCGCAGCGTACCGATATTTTCCACGCGCTTCACGCCTGTGAGTTTAGAAGTCAGCCGCACCACCTCAAGGAGCATATAGATTTAATGCACCGTCACCTGGCTGCGGCTACCTTGATAATTTTCTCCATTCGCGAGATGGAGAAAACCCCTTCGGCTAAATTATTGGTGGAGGCACTACATCTGGAATTGTTGGAAATTCGCGACCAGTTGCTGATGCTTTTTTCGTTTGTGTATAATCGGGAGAAAATGATGAAGGCACGAAATGCTTTCAGCATGAATAAGAAGGAAAGCATTGCCAACGCGTTAGAAGTCATTGAAATAGAAGTACCGAAAGACTTGTCTTTGCCTTTCAATAAACTGTTCGATTCGGGAAGCATTGAAGAGAAGTGCAACAGTCTTCAATTGGTGTTCAAAGAACAGTTGAACTATGAAAATATCATCAGCGATATTTTGAACAGCCAAAAGCACTACTACCATCGCTGGACCAAGGCGGCTGCCCTGTATTCGCTTGGTTCTTACAAAGGAAGCGAAAAGCGCAGATGGTTAGAGAATGCCAAAAACGATAAGGATATATTGCTTTACGAAACAGCCGGGAAATTGCTGGCAGAAATGAATTAAAACATGTCAACCACAACTCATCACGAACAGCGATTGCTGCTTATAGAGAAAGTTCTCTTGCTCAAGTCTATCTCCATCTTTCACGAAACACCTGAAACAGTTTTGGCGGAAGTGGCGGAGCTTTTGGAAGAAGAAGATTTTGAAGCCAATACCAATATTTTTGAAGCAGGCGATGAAGCTCAGTGTATGTATATCATCTTCAAAGGGCAGGTGCGCATTCACAAAGGCGAACACACTTTTGTGGTAATGAAGGAAGGAGAGTGTTTTGGCGAGTATGCTTTGCTCGATACCGAAACCCGCTCGGCAAGTGCTACTACGGTGAGTGAATGTTTGCTGCTGAAAATGGACCAGGAACCTTTTTATGAATTAATGGAAAGCCGAATAGAGGTGGCGAAAGGAATTATAAAAACGCTTTGCAGACGATTGAAAGCACAAAACGAAAAAGTAGTGCAGCATTCTGCGGAGAAGAAATAAGTATCTACTATAAAAAACGGGATAGCAGTTCATCTGCTACCCCGTTTTTATTTCAACCACTACCGTGTCCTTCAAGTAGTTTCTTCTATTTCATAGCTTCCATCGCCAGGGCCGGGGTTGCGCACCCATATACTATCGCCCGAAGTGAAAAAATCAGTAGCCATTTTTTCAACCGTTGCACCCGGAGCTACCATTACTATGTTTCCCACAAATACGCCTGCTTCCTTGAGTTGAAATTCAAGAGGGTTAGTTCCTGTGTTGGTCAATATGAATTTGATGTTTACATTGTAAGTAAAATCATCCACGTGTTTTTCTACACCCATTCCTATCAAACCATCAAAAAACTCACTGTTGTTGCCGCCCGAAGGTTCAAACACAAACAAACCACCCTTCACATCATCATCATAATAGACCGAAAGCGCGGCATCACAAACTCTATTCGTAAAGCCAAAGCAGGTATTGAAAATTTTCTCCCGCTCCTGCGTCAACACTGGCCTTCCTTTCAAAAATTTGTTTTGGTTTTTGTTCGCGGTTTGTAAAGCCGCTCTGAAAGTTTCTATTTCATCAATCCGAAGCTGCGAATAACCTGCGGCTATCAACGCAACTTTATTTTTTTCAGCAGCAGCGTGCAGGTTTTCGGTAAAGAAAACCATGCGCATTTGCCGGTTGCGTGCCGTTACATAATCATCCAACCCCATTTCTTTCATAATACCCACATTGCCCGGAAACGCCAGATTGAAAAAATATTTCACTTCAATATATTTCTTCCTGCAGTTCTTCATAGCACCATCCACTATCTGTGTTAGCTGAACCACCTGGTCATCTACCGTTTCGCCACTCACTGTTGCCACAGCCGCATCTATAGCCGTTTGCCATTGGGCTGCAAAAGCGGCATCCAGATTAGGGTCAAAAGCAGTAAAGTCAGGAAGGTTTCCTGCGTCACTAAATAATCCTTGCAGCGTTTCGCTGCGTTCTACCATGTACTCATCGGTACTTGAATAATCACGTGCCATTGTTTTGTTGGTTTTGTTTTATAAAAAGTTTTAAAAATTGTTTTTCTACTCTCATTCGCTCTTCTTCTGCCCCCGTACATCGTTCTGACAAACAAATTCGCATTTCCGATAAGCCTCTGCATCGTTCCCATACCCCTGTACACCGTTCTGATGAGTCGCGTACATCAATCTTCTGCCCGCGTACACCGTTCTGATGCCCGCGTACACCTTTCCGATGCCCGCGTACACCTTTCCGATGCCCCCGTACACGACTCTGATAAGTGGCGTACACCATTCTGACAAGCCCGTACACCGGTGTACGGCCCCATCGGAAGTGCGACAGCGCATTTCGGAAAGCCGACAGGGCTTATCAGAACAGCGACAATGGCTTTCAGAAATCCAAATCATGGTTACAAAGAACTGTCGGCAAATCTCGGAATGGGGCATGACTTCTCCGAGGGGTAAAATTACTACCCCGAAAAGGCGCAGCGCTGTAGCTCCATCAAGAAGAAGCCGCGCAACTTACTTCAACTCCATCTTGTTGCTCAGTAGCGCCAACCGGTAGGCAGTAAGGGAGTTGGTACACCCAAAATGTTGGTGCACTTTTTCCATTCGCTTGTAAATGGCCTTTTTGGTCTTGCCGTAGTGAGCAGCAATAGTTTCAACTGAATTGTCTTTGGCAAAAAGCTGAAGCGTGTCTCTCCTTAGCGAAGTGAATGCTGGTTTTTTCATAAAAGATTATTTTTATGAAAAGTAGAGAGCATGTATTTTTAGCTAAAATTTCGGAGGGTAGAAATTTTGCACATGATTAGCGGGCATGCAAAAAAAACGGCATTAAAGTTGTGGGAGGGAAATTTTAATGGTGGCTCTACTCTATGTTGGTTTCCTTATGCCTATTTGTTTCTTATAGCAGGGGTGCGACCCATTATAAACAACGGCCACTGCAAAAATTTCCTAAACTGACCAAAGTCATTGTATTTAAATGTTCTGCTACCCTATATTTGCATCATGTAAACAGAGTGGTGTCTGTTTACCGTTTTTTTAAGGGTGTGTCCCTTGGCCGTTCATAGGGTGTGTGGACGGCCATTTTTTTTGTAATTCCATTTCGATATAAAAACAGAAGCCGCTCCTTGTTGAGGAAGCGGCTTCTGTGTTTAATGAAGAGAGCTCTATTTGGCTATAGTAAACTTTTGGCGCTGTGCTTCACCATTGGTATATACTTCAAAAATATAAACACCACTGCTAAGTGTGTTGGTGTTCAAAGTTTGTGTGTTCAACCCCTCTTCAGCATTGGCTTCGCTGCCCAATACTTTTTCTCCGCTGAGGTTATAAATGTTCAGCCGCACATTGGCCTTTACATCGCTCAAAAACTCCACGGTTACTTTATCCTTGGCCGGGTTAGGGAAAACCTTCATGACCGGTTCTGCTTCTATGATATCCGGCTTATCGTTGGCAATTACATCTGTAGCATATTCAGGTGCCCAAGCGGTTGAACCAACAGAAACGCGCAGAGTATAGCAGAGAGAAGCGCTGGTAGCACCGCCATAGCCGTAAACCTTAACATAATAGGTGCCTGTGCCTGTGGCGTTGTATTTAATCTGTTCGCTGGTGGTACCGCCATTTTGTGAAATACCCAACTGCGTGCTGGCGTTTGAGGAATACAATTTAACGTCATAATCTGCCGGCAAAGTAGTCAAGTCAACTTTCACTTTTATGTTAGGCGAAACGGTGGTGAACTTAAACCAGTCAACATCGGTGCTTGGTGTAATAAAACCGTTGAAGTTAGCATTGAGCGGTGCTGTCTTGGCTGTTCCCGAAGAATTGTTCGACTCATAAACATCGCTGCAGGTAGATGGAGTAGCGGTAGCAAAAGTAGCTGAACTGCTGAAGGCCGAAGAGCTTGCTGAACAAACCGTAGAAACCTGCCATTCATAATTGCTGGTGGCGGTTAGGCCGGTAGCGCTATAAGAAGTAGTAGTGGATGTTCCCGAGTTCCACGTGGCGGCACCAACAATTCTATATCTAACAGCGTAGCTTACTGCACCGGTAACAGCTCCCCATGTAAAAGTGGCTGTGGTGGTGGTAATGGCCGAAGTACTTAAAGAAGCCGGTGTGTTGCAAGGCGCTACTCCGGTTGTGGTAAAGGTCGCAGAAGCAGTATAAGCTGAAGTTCCAGTGCTGCATACAGTTTGTACCTGCCACTCGTAGTTGTTACCAGCGGTTAAGGCGAGAACAGAATAGGAAGTGGACGTTGTATTAGCCGAAGTCCAAGATGCAGCACCAACTGCTCGGTACTGTACATTGTAGCTTACTGCTCCACTCGATGCGGTCCAGTTAAAGGTAGCGGAATTGTTGGCAACAGCGGAAGTCGTTAAACCTGTAACAGCAGTGCAAGGCACAACGGGTGTTAATGCTACGCGTGCAATTATGGTTCCCCACTTGTTACTCGTGTTTGCCCACTCACTCACGTTCCAAAAAGAATTGTCAGAAGGGTCAACCGCAGCACCGGTGTAGTCACCCCAGCGGTTACGCGTGCCGCTAAAGGTTTTATAGTAACTTGCTAATCCGGCTTTGTATAGATAAGGAGTTTGGGTTGTGTTAACTGCATCTGCTGCTGCACGGGTTGAGTAAGAAGCTCCGGCAAAAGTAGAGTTAGACGATTGACAATGACCAAGCATCATATCACCGCTGCTGTTAACTGCTATACTTGGATAGAAATAAAATGTTCCGGTAGAGGAACCGCCATCTACCCGGCCAAATTGTTGCACCGTTTGTGTTGCAGGATTTACTTGCCACCACTGAACGGCATCACGTGTTGGAGAAGTAGCTGGAAGAAAAACTGTTTGACAGAACCACAATGAGCCATTAATGTAAACAGCATTGCCAATGCGTGTATCGCCTGACTCAATTTTATTGGTACTTCCCGATTGAGGAGCTGTTACCGAAGTTTCGCTCCATGGTTGGCTTACCCCAATTGTTGTTCCTGAATTGTAAACTGGTGCGCTCGCGGTTCCCGTAATACTTCCAATTCTTACAAAACCACTTCCACCCGAATTACCATTCCAATCTTCCACCATGTACAATGTAGTTTGTGAAGCATCATAAGTCTGAGCAGGGGCTAAAGAGAAAACGTTGGCATCCGTAAAGCTTGAAACGGTTCCCAGGCTTCCGCTGTACATAGATGCTCGGTTCATCACATAAATTTTTCCGGTTACAGCACCGGAAGCCAAAAAGTCGTTGCCTGTAATTACTACCCAATTTGTGTTGTATCCCATTAAGGGGTAATCAAGAAAATCGGTTGAATTACCAATTCCATCAAAAGAGTAAACATACCAGCTTCCGGTAGGGTCGCTTGTTTGTGAAACTCCTACAAACATACCACCGTGACCGTTAGAGACATTTCCATCAATGCAAACTAACCAACGGCCGTTGGTTGCATCATATAATAAATGCGGATCAAAGTATCCGCTACCTCCTGTGGAAGCAAAAAACGTGGTTATGGATACCGTACTTACTAATGAGCCTGCTTTGGTGTAAATCTTAAATTCCTGATTCGTTGTTTCCATAACATGGCCCGGACCAACAGCTCCTCTAATATCAGGAGGAATTAATGTGCCGTTATCCTGGGTACCGTTAAATGAAATTGAAGGAGCAGGAGAATTTACAACAGCGCGATGCTGATGTTCTGGTGCCGGCAAATCAAAATGAATGGCATCAGCCCCCACGGGTTTTGGAATAAAACGAAATTCTTTTTCACGATCCTCTCCTTGTTCCACGAAACGCTTGTGCTTTGCGCGTGGATGGGCAAGTTCATAATTTGCCCGCTCCTGTAGGTTCACAATCTTCACTGCGCTAACCGGTATTTCTGTTTTTGTAATTTCTTGTGCGCTCATTCTGCCGGCACTTAGCAAAACACATAAAGCGAGAATAATAGAGTACATTCTATTCATAACTACTTGTTTTATTTGGTTCGTTTAAAATTGAACCATCAAATATAGAAGCAAATTCCTGGCAATGTTAATTTTGTCATCCCCGTACAAACAAGAGAATCAGAAGGAAATAATATTTTTGAAAAGAAAAGCAGGTCTAGATCAATATGATGTCTATTAGCTTCCATAATGCCGATATAAAATTCAGCTTACCAAACCGGGTGACGTTGCGCAGGTTCATTAATCATCAAATCACCGAATCGTCAAATCATCAAATCGTCTCCCTCTCCTTCATTTTCTGCTCTGATGAATACCTGCTCGACATCAACAAAAAATTTCTCAACCACGATTACTATACCGACATCATTACCTTTCCCCTTGTGCAAACGGAGGAAGAGTTGGAAGCTGAAATTTACATAAGCATCGACCGGGTGAAGGAGAACGCAGCGAAGTTCAAAGTTAAAAGCCCAAAGCCCAAAGCGAATGACTTTCCCGGTCAATCAGAATTTATGGACGAATTACACCGTGTCATATTCCACGGGGTTCTTCATTTGCTAGGATATAAAGACAAAACAAAGCCCCAGCAGGCCGAAATGCGGAAGATGGAAGACGTTTGGCTGGCGAAATATGAAAGGGAGAAGACAAAACAAGTAAATAATGGGCCTAAATAGCTGATTGTCAATTATTTGTGCTTTAAAATGGAAATCGACTCAATGATGACTTCTTGGGACTATGATCTAAACAAATAGGGAGCCCGTAAGGTAAAAGAAACAACTTAGTTCCACGTGGCACATTATTGAAGGGGCTGTTGAACGATTAACCAAAGACGAAAGACGACAAACGAAACCCAGTTCCACGTGGCACAATTCGGATGGAGAGAGGGCCACTATCCTACTAATCACTAATCTATATATTTGCAGCATGTTTAAGGAATACGATGTAATAGTAGTTGGTGCGGGTCATGCCGGTTGTGAAGCCGCTGCCGCTGCTGCCAACATGGGCAGTAGTGTACTCCTCGTTACCATGAATATGCAGACCATTGCTCAAATGAGTTGTAACCCGGCCATGGGTGGAATTGCCAAAGGGCAGATAGTTCGGGAAATAGATGCCATGGGCGGCTACTCCGGAATTGTAAGCGATAAGAGCATGGTGCAGTTCAGAATGTTGAACCGAAGTAAGGGCCCGGCAATGTGGAGTCCGCGCACTCAGAACGATAGAATGATGTTCGCAAGTGTGTGGAGAAACATGTTGGAAGAGACTAAAAATGTTGATTTCTGGCAGGACATGGTTGGTGGGCTGTTGATAAAGGGCGGAAAGGTGTGCGGAATCCGCACTTCAATGGGGATAGAGATTCCTTCCAAATCCGTGGTATTAACCAACGGAACCTTCCTCAACGGACTTATCCATATCGGAGAAAAGAACTTTGGCGGAGGTCGTGCTGGGGAGAAGGCCGCCCATGGAATCACCGAACAGTTGGTAGAACTCGGCTTTGAAGCTGGTAGAATGAAGACAGGAACACCCCCAAGATTGGATGGAAGAAGCCTGGATTATTCCAAAATGGAAGAACAGTTCGGGGATGAAGAAGTAACTGGGTTCTCCTTTAAGAAGGGAATGAATCCGTTTGAAGAAAGCTCCAAGACCGAAACCCAAAGGCCAAAGCAACTGAGTTGCCATATCACCTATACGAATCAGAAGGTGCATGATATTTTGAGAACAGGGTTTGATAAAAGCCCAATGTTTTCTGGCAGAATAAAGGGGTTAGGACCTCGTTATTGCCCAAGCGTGGAGGATAAAATTGACCGCTTTGCCGATAAAGAAAGACATCAGTTGTTTGTTGAGCCTGAAGGTTGGAATACGGTAGAGATTTATGTGAATGGTTTTTCTACCTCCCTACCAGAGGATGTTCAGCACAAAGCCCTTCGGGAAATAGCTGGATTTGAAAACATGAAGATGTTCCGTCCCGGTTATGCTATTGAATACGATTACTTCCCCCCTACTCAATTGGGCTTAACCCTCGAAACAAAGTTGATAAAGAACCTGTTTTTTGCCGGACAAATCAACGGCACCACTGGTTATGAAGAAGCCGCCTGTCAGGGATTAATGGCGGGGATAAATGCCAGCCGCTCAGCCAAAGAGTTGGAACCTGTTATTCTAAAGCGCTCCGATGCCTACATAGGTGTATTGATAGATGACCTCACCAATAAGGGCACCGAGGAGCCATATCGAATGTTTACGAGTAGGGCAGAGTTCCGTATTCTGCTTCGTCAGGATAATGCCGATTTGCGCCTTACAGAGCTAGGTCGTAGCATCGGGCTGGCAGATGATGAACGCCTTGAACGGGTTAACCGAAAAAGGGAATCGCTGAAGGAAATCAGGGAATTCTTCACCCAATATGGAGTAGAGCCAAGTGAAATAAATGCAACTCTTACCGAAGCGGGAACCGCAGAGTTGAACCAAAAAGTAAAGCTTGATAAGGTATTGATGCGTCCTCAGATTAATATGGATATCATCCGTAAGGGAGTAAAAGCCGCAGATGATTTCCTCTCGGGACACGATAAAGATATCATAGAGTCGGCCGAAATAGAAATGAAATATGATGCCTACATCGACAAAGAACTGGAGTTGGTGCAGAAGATGGGCAAGCTGGAGGACATAAAGCTACAAGGCGATTATGATTACAGTAAGCTAAAGTCGCTGAGCATAGAAGCGAGGCAAAAGCTGGCAAAAATAAAACCTACTTCCTTGGGTCAGGCAAGCCGCATCAGTGGAGTTTCTCCTGCAGATGTTTCGGTCTTACTGGTGCACATGGGAAGATAAACTATGAGTTACCAAGAACCAATTGCAAATTACGGCTTAAAGATTCGTCCTATTGTCATTTGGATGGGACTGCTGATTGCCGCAATCATTCAATTCGGTTGTGCAAATGAGAGCGTACCCCAAGGTGGCAAAAAGGATGAAATGCCGCCAAAGGTAAAGGGCATTTCCCCACAAAATAAGGCACTACACTTCACCTCCGATAAAATTAGAATCACCTTCAACGAGTATTTAAAGGAAACGGGTTTTGGCCAAACAGTTATTTCT
The DNA here is from genome assembly GCA_947478005.1 of Bacteroidota bacterium. Classification (GTDB taxonomy): domain Bacteria; phylum Bacteroidota; class Bacteroidia; order Chitinophagales; family LD1; genus Bog-950. Next base: position 8,319 of record CANJVG010000003.1, on the reverse strand, counting down.
CCGCCTCTCGAAAAGCAACCGGTTGTTCATGTTTCGGGAAAGACAATTACCGTAAATCTAAAAGGTAAACTGCGCGATAGCACTACTTATACCATCAACTTTGCAGACGATATAAAGGATCTGAATGAAGGTAATACAGCAAACAACTTCACTTATGTGTTTTCTACCGGAGACTATATAGACTCTCAAAAGATAAGCGGAAAAGTGTTGCTTGCAAAAGATAATTTTCCCCAAGAAGGAATTGTAGTATCGCTATATCCCGCAGATTCTGTAAATGGAATACTGCATTCGAAGCCGCTCTACTTCGCAAAAACGGATAAGGCTGGCCTATTCAAATTTGAAAATATAAAAGCCAACAGGTATCAGATTTTCGGATTGAAGGATGCGAACTACAATTACCTTTACGACCAGCCGAACGAGTTGATTGCCTTCTCCGATTCTATTTTGGATCTTACCGACTCGACTTCTAAACCGCAGGATCTTTATGCATTTGAAGATGACAAGAGAAAGCTCACTTTGAATAATTCAAAATCCATAAGCCCCGGATTTCTTCAGTTCTATTATAACCGGCCTATTAAGACTTTTCATTTAGATGCGGGCTTTTACACGGAGGGTGATTTTGCATACTTAAACGACTCAAAAGACACCATAAACTACTGGTACTCAAAGGCATATACTAAATTTGACAGTATGTTCCTCACAGCTGATGACAGTCAATTTGATACGCTGAGGATGGAATTGCATTTCATTGAGCTGGATAGTTTGCTGAAGAGTAGTCACTATTCATTAGACATTGTAAATCAAGGAACTGTATCTAAAATGGATACAAATAAGAGAACTAATTCGAATATTCAAGAGCTTTATAGAGCGCTTAAAATAAATTTTACCCGACCCATTTCAAGGATAAACGAAGAGAAGAAGCTTCAGATTATCGAGGATTCGACTACTAAAATAGTCAACCCTACTTTTGTCTTAGATCAAAAAACAAAGCAATCGATTTTGGTTGAGTTTGACAGAAAAGAGAATACGCATTACACGCTTCAAATTCCGGACTCGATGTTTCAAGGATTTTTGGGCACGTGGAACAAAGAGATAAATTATCAGTTTACTACAAACGGAAAGACAAGTTACGGCAATCTTCATATTGCGCTCAAAACAGAGCATCCCGAAAAATATTACATAATCAGATTGTTGAATGCAAATAATGAATTGGTAAAGGAGTTTTATTTTACCGGAAACGGAGAACGTAAGGTGTCGGTCGATAATATATTGGCGGGCAATTATAAATTCATGGTGATTGACGATGAGAATAAAAACGGGGAATGGGATACCGGTGATTTTAAAAACAAGAGACAAGCAGAAAGGATATACACTTATAAAGATAACTATCAGCTAAAAGGTGGATGGGATTTGGATGTAGAAGTAAAGTTTTAAAATTGCAGTATGGCATTAATTCTTCCGGTAAAAGGAATAGAACCTAAATTCGGCAACAATACTTTTATTGCGGAAAATGCTACTGTAGTAGGCGATGTAGTAACGGGGGACGATTGCAGCATCTGGTTTCAGGCTGTTGTTCGTGGAGATGTTCATTATATACGCATGGGCAATAAGGTGAATGTCCAGGATGGCGCGATTCTTCATTGCACTTATCAGAAGGCCCCGCTTAATATTGGCAATAACGTTAGCATCGGTCACCGTGCGATTGTGCATGGCTGCACAGTGCATGATAACGTGCTGATTGGAATGGGTGCGATAATAATGGACCATGCGGTGATAGGAGAAAACTCCATTATTGCTGCAGGAGCTATTGTTTTAGAAAAGACTATTGTGGAACCTGGAAGCATTTATGCCGGTGTTCCGGCTAAAAGAGTAAAAGACGTTGACAAGGAAAAATTCAAAGATTTAATTGAGCGTATCAGTAATAATTATGTGATGTATTCAGGATGGTTTAAGAAATGAAAGAGAGTAAAAAATGGAAGACTTAAATAAAGAAGAGGAAGTTGTGCTGGTAGACGAGGAGAACAATATCCTTGGTTACATGGGCAAATTGGAGGCGCATAAAAAGGCCTTGCTTCACCGCGCCATCAGCGTAATTATCTTTAACAGTATGGGTGAACAACTAGTGCAGCAGCGTGCCTTGAATAAATATCATTGGGCGGGTATCTGGAGCAACACCTGCTGCAGCCATCCCAGAAAGGGAGAGACTTTTAAAGAGGCAGCAGAAAGAAGATTATTCGAAGAGCTCGGGATTAAAACACCACTTAAAGAAGAATTCAATTTCATTTATAAAGCACATGATGAACAAAGCGGTCTAACAGAGTGGGAGTACGATACCGTGTTCACGGGAGTGTTTGATGATAGCTTCGAGTTTAATAATCAGGAGGTAAGCGCAGTGCGATGGATGAAAGCGGAAGAACTTCAACTAGAGATTGAAAAAACTCCTGAACAGTATTCTTTTTGGTTCAAGATAATTCTTGAAGAATTGAAAAAAAAGCAAATCGTTTAAGCATGCATCTGGTTTCATCAGAAATTGAAAATTATATAGAGCAACATTCTTCAAAAGAAGATGATACACTACGTGAGCTGTCGAGGGAGACACATGTGAAAATACAAATGCCGCAAATGGTTTCGGGAAATATGCAGGGGCAATTTCTGGAAATGTTTTCAGCCATGCTGAGTCCTAAAAGAATTTTGGAAGTGGGAACCTTCACCGGCTACTCCGCCATTGCGCTGGCAAAAGGATTAAGTGTTGACGGTCTGCTTTATACCATTGATATAAACGAAGAGTTGCAGCCGATGTGTGCCCGCTATTTTGAAAAAGCAAATCTCTCCGCAAAAATCAAGCATCTCATTGGTGATGCAAAAACTATTATTCCTGAATTGAATGAGGTTTTCGATTTGGTTTTTATTGATGCCGATAAAATCAACTATGCCAATTACTATGATTCGGTCTTTAACAAGGTTCGTGTGGGTGGCTATATTATAGCGGACAATGTTCTATGGAGCGGAAAGGTAGTAGACGAGAAAAAGGATAAGGACACATTGGCAATTCACCGGTTTAATGAAAAAATAGCTGCTGACAGCCGTGTCAGAAGCTTTATTTTGCCGCTTCGCGATGGGTTAAACATCGTCCAAAAACTTGGATAGCGCACAACAAATTGTATATACATTACGTTACAGTAATGAGATTATGAGGTAAGTTCGCTACTCGTAAGATGCTGTCATGAAATTTATTTTATTTCACCTTTTTCTGGTCTTGTTTATCTGGTCTTCTTTTGGGCAGAAAAAAGAGGACATTCCCAGGTATATAGAGCGCTACAAACAGGTGGCTATAGATGAAATGGTTCGAACTAAAATTCCAGCGAGCATTACCTTAGCCCAGGGTATTTTTGAGTCAGGTGCAGGAGCCTCGCCACTGGCCCGCAACACAAATAACCACTTTGGAATTAAATGTAAAGGAGAGTGGAGCGGTGAAAAATATTATCACGATGATGATAATCCGCAAGAGTGTTTTCGCGTATATGAACATGCCGAAGCCTCGTATGCCGATCATTCCGATTTCTTATTGATAAGACCTCGCTATATGGGTCTGTTTCAATTGCCGATTCTCAGCTACAAATATTGGGCCTTGGGTTTAAAAGAAGCGGGCTATGCTACGAACCCCAAATATGCCACCATGTTAATAGCCTATATCGAAGATTACAAACTGTATGAGTTCGATAAAATTGGTTTGGCGATGATAGAAGAGAGAGAGTATATGATGACGCAGCCGAAGGATGACGGTCCAATATTGGTGCAGGGGCCTGCAAAAAGCGAGAGAGTATTTCATAAAGAAAGTATAGCAGAGCCGAAGAAGGAAGAAACAAGAAGGCCTGAATTTATTGTGAACGGATTACGTGTGTTGAAGGCAAAAGGAAATGAAGATCCATTTAAGGTTGCCTTTGAATATGACATAGACTTTTCTTCCATTTTATCTTTCAACGAGCTTAGTGCCGGTGAAAGATTTAAAGACGGAGAAAACATTTTCTTACAAGAAAAAAGGAACAAAGGAGAATCACCAGATTATATCGTTCAGACTGGAGAAAGTATGCGCGATATTTCACAGAAAACCGGTATTAAGCTGAAAGAGTTGTATCAAAAGAATAGCATGAAGCTGAATGATCAGGTTTATGAAAAAGAAACCATAAGCCTTCAGGAAAATAAAAAGCAGTCGCCTTTGGTAATGACTTATGCAGAATATCTGAAGGTTCAAAACAAAAACACAACCTCCGCGCGTGTTCAAAACAAAGTGCATGAGGATACTACAGTAACGCCTAACGACAAAGAACTTGTTAGTTCAACCAGTCAAGAAAGAGTGACGAATACTTCGGAGTATCAGGTGCAGCAGAGTGACACACTTTATTCTATTGCCAAGAAATTCAATACTTCTGTAGAAAAACTAAAGGTTATAAATAATCTGGAGACTACAGATTTGAAAGCCGGGCAGACCATTGTGGTAAGCATGTAGATTTGCGACTCAGTTGTGTCAATCCAACAATAATATTTTTAAACTTTGTAAGGAACAGCTTGTTACTACGACAGAATAAGTAAAACTATGCGCAACCTTACTTCTGATTTTATCTTACTGGTTTTTGTTTTGGCTTCGCTTAATTCGTGCGCGCAAAAAAACAATACCGCTAAATCTTCTTCAACAAAAAATAATTCAAACAAAGCTATGGATGTAAATGCAAAGCTCGATACCATCACTTTTGGAGGTGGCTGTTTCTGGTGTACAGAAGCGATTTTTCAACGATTAAACGGAGTTGTATCTGTCGAATCCGGCTATAGCGGAGGCAAGATTAAAAACCCGACATACAAAGAGGTGTGTAGTGGTTTGACCGGTCATGCTGAGTGTACACAGATTGTTTATGATACTAACAAACTTCCTTTGGCAGAGATACTGCAGGTGTTTTTCAAAACACATGACCCGACCACATTAAACAAACAAGGAGGCGATGAAGGAACGCAATATCGCTCGGTTATTTTTTATCGCAATGAAGAGCAAAAGAAAATTGCGGAGGACATCAAAACAGGTCTGGACAAAAGCGGAGCGTTTAATGACCCTATTGTAACAGAGGTTACGGCCTTTTCAGTTTTTTATAAAGCGGAGGACTATCATCAGAACTACTACAATCTGAATAAGGAGAAAAACTCTTATTGCACTTATGTAATTGTGCCTAAGGTAGAGAAGTTTGAGAAGTACTTTGCAGATAAACTTAAAAAATAGCGGGATGGGAATAATGGAATAATTGGAAAATTTATCATTCCAATATTCTAATATTCCATTCATCCGTCTATTTTTGGCGAAACCAAGACGCATGGAAAAGCTGGTAAGGCTTAACGACAGAAATTTTAGACTGTATAAAAGCGAAAGCGAAATACTTTCTGCGGTGCGAAATGTAGCGCATCAAATCAATGAAGATTATATTGGCAAACGTCCGCTGCTTGTTCCGGTGTTGAATGGCTCTTTTATGTTTGCTTCTGACCTAATCAAGGAGCTGATGCTTGACTGCGAATTGTGTTTTATAAAGGCAGCTTCTTATGAAGGCATGAATTCTCAAGGTAAAGTAACTACTGTAATTGGCTTGAATGAAAATATAGAAGGGCGCCACATAATTATCATAGAAGACATCGTTGATACAGGAAACACTCTTGCTAAAATCCTTCCGCTTTTTCGCGAAGGCAAACCGGCTTCTCTAAAAATAGCATCTCTATTATTAAAACCGCTTGCTCTTCAAACAGATATTACTGTTGACTATGTAGGTATGGAAATTCCCAATGAGTTTATTGTGGGCTATGGATTAGACTATGATGGGCTGGGCAGAAACCTTCGCGACATTTATCAGGTAATCGAAGACTAGTAAGTGGATAGTGGTGAGAGGTAAAGACAGGCTTCACTACTCGCCACTCGCTACTTTCCCCTAACCATGAAACACATCATTATCATAGGCGGAGGTGCAGCCGGTTTTTTTGCTGCTATTAATTGTGCAGAGAACAATCCCGATTACTCGGTCACTATCCTCGAAAAATCTTCTTCGCTTTTATCTAAAGTAAAAATAAGTGGCGGTGGCCGATGTAATGTAACACATGCTTGCTTTGATGCTCGCGAGTTATCGAAGTTTTATCCGCGCGGAGAGAAACAACTGCTCGGGCCTTTCACGCGGTTTAATCCTTCTAACACCATTGATTGGTTCCATGCGCGAGGTGTTGAAATTAAAAGAGAGGAGGATGGACGAATGTTCCCTGCTACAGATTCTTCACAAACTATTATTGATTGTTTTTTGGGCGAAGCGAAAAGGCTGGGAGTGAAGATTAGAATGCAAACAGGGGTTGAAGAATTGCGGATTGCGGAAGGAGGATTGCGGATTGTAACAGCCAACAACGAAACTATTAATGCCGATGCGGTGATTGTAACCACAGGTTCCTCACATAGCGTTTGGAAAATGCTGGAGCAGCTCGGCCACAAGATTATCCCCCCTGTTCCTTCGCTGTTTACTTTCAACATAAAAGACGAGCGCATTCTGGGACTGGAAGGTTTGTCGGTGGAGCAGGCACAGGTTTCGGTTATTAACTCGAAATTAAGTTCGGTAGGGCCCTTGTTGATTACACATTGGGGTATGAGCGGCCCGTGTATTCTTCGGCTAAGTGCCTGGGGTGCGCGCGATTTGGCTGCGGTTAATCACCAATTTGAAATAGAAGTAAACTGGGTGAACAAAGATTTCAATACAGTAAAAGAAACCCTGAAGCTCTTCAAGCAAAATCACCCCAAAAAAGGAGTAGCCACCACTCCACTATTCGGCATTCCCAAACGTTTGTGGGAGCGCCTGTCAACAACAATTGATAAGCGCCAAACGACAAACTTTGCTGATTTATCTAACCTTCATATCGAATCTTTGGCCCGCGAACTGACCGCCAGCCGCTTTAAGGTAAGTGGAAAAAGCACTTTTAAGGATGAATTTGTAACGAGCGGAGGGGTCGATTTGGCAGAAGTGGACTTCAGAACCATGCAAAGCAAAAAGGTGCCTAACCTATTTTTCGCGGGCGAAGTGCTTGACGTTGACGCGATTACCGGTGGGTTCAACTTTCAGGCCGCCTGGACCACTGCATTTATAGCTGCACAGACGATTTGACACCCGTGGATAACGCCCTTTTTGGGCAGCCCGATAGCCTAGATTTGCCCCCAAATCAAAACCACAGGGTATCAAAAAATTTCTACCAATTATTGTATTGCTTTCTGCCTTGCTAATTTCTGCTCCCACCAAGGCGCAGAGTAAAGACAGTGTATATGCCTATATCGTTTCATCGGGCATTAAACATCCCGCCATTGTGATGCAGCAGGTGTTGCTCGAAACGGGTCATCTTTCCACCCATTACCTGCTGAGGCGAAACAACCTATTTGCTTTTCGCTATACCGAGGAGTATATCCGATTTGACCATTGGAAAGAAAGCGTGGAATATTACAAGCGCTGGCAACAAAAGCACTATACCAACCATCAGGAAAACTACTATGCTTTTTTGAAAAGAGTAAAGTATGCCGGCTCGCGCAACTATGTGGAAGTGCTCCGAAGAGTCAGCATTCGCAAGGGGTAGTGTAATGCCCTATCTATCTATTGTGCAAACGCTGCCCGAATCACTTCTAAGGCGGCAACACTTAAACCGAATTCACGATAAGCCGTTCGGTGAATCAGACCTCTTTTTTTAAGTGCCATAATTGCTTTTGCCAAGCCACCTTCCGAAAGTCCGGTTAGTTTCCGTAAAGTTGGGTAGTCGCCTTTTCCTTTGTTGTAGAAGTGCAGAAGCAAAATAAAGGCCGTGCGCAAACCATCGCGGTTCAGCGTCAAGAACCCAAAAGTCTTCAGCTTTATCTAAAGGATGGAGATCATCGCTAAATCGGCAGGTCTATAAAATCGGAAAGCCTATAGGGGCGATACAATTTCCTACCCCACTTTTATGGTAGGAAATTACACTTGTGGTATTTCCTATCGTATTAATGTCATTGGCAATTGCAGAGATGTTATTTCCCACCAATTTTTTATGATAGGAAAAAGCATTCATAAAGCTCTTGTTAAGCCTTAAAAATTTGGCCATAATCTGGTTTTAGCGACTTATCTCTTTTCAGAGGAGCGGCAAGTCTGTGTCGTTCATGGCACAGTTATTTCATTCAAAAGTGAAAAACTATTTTCGAAACGCCAAAAGATTTTTTTGAACGTATAATTGTAACAGACCTAAAGCAATTCTATAAAACAACTCAGTCGCCTTACCCTCTTGCTGCTTTTTCTT
>CANJVG010000002.1 GCA_947478005.1 Bacteroidota bacterium | reverse complement strand
TCCCGTCCACATGCAAATGGAAAACGGCCAATCAACCATGAGCTTTGTAATGCCCGAAGGATATAATCTCAACAATCTACCCAAACCATCCTCGGGTTCCATTGAGCTACACAAGTCACCCGAAGAATACGTGGCAGTCATCCGTTTCGGAGGTTGGGCCTCCGATGAAAAAATTGAAAGCAGAAAAAAAGAACTGAACCAACATCTTTCAAAACTCGGCATTAAACACCAAAACAACTTTCGCTTTCTCGGCTACAATGCACCTTGGGATTTTCTTTTCCGCAGAAATGAAATCATCGTAGGCATCAGCAAAGAGTCGGTGCCCGCCAAATAAACTTTCTATCCTTTCACCTTCCTTTGTTGCAAGAAACCGACCGCCTCACTGCCGTAGTAGGAGCTGGCCGACAAAAGCACACAAAACTTACTTACCGGTAAGAGATCTTATCAATTGTATTTCCTGCATATTGTAGGGCGTTCCGTCCGCGTGAAATATTTCGTGAAACCAAACCTTTGGTTCACCTCCTCCTGGCATAGGTGCCGCCCAGGCATATTTCGTATTGGTTTTGCCATCCACCAGCCCCCAGTTAATGGCACCCACATTTTCTTCTTTCAGCAGTGGCATAATATTGAAAAAGGTGCTGTTCAGTGTTCGCGCCATATACTCAGTGCATATCAGTGGGCGATGCTGCTTTTTCAATTTCTTAATTACCGCAGCATGAATTTTACGATTGCCGTAATTGTGATAGGTAATAATATCTGAATGATGAAGATGAAAAGAATACAGCCGGCTGAACAAACTTAGCCACACACCCGCACTTACCGGCTGAGAAGGATTAACCTCTCGCGCCCAGCCAAAAACTTTTTTCAGCAGCGGCAGACTGCGCGCTCCGTTTCCCGAGTTACCCGGCTCGTTGTATAAATCCCAAAGCAAAATGCGTTCATCGTTTTTAAAAGTAGTGAGCATATCCTTCACATAATTTTCTATAACCGGATAAAGTGCTTCGCGGTTTTGGTAAAGCAGTTTACCGGGGTCACGCACCCAACCCGAGTTATGAACGCCTGGCTTAGGAGCAGGTTGTTGGCCCGTTTGGTAACCGGCATTCCAGCAATCATCAAAAAACACAAACATGGTTTTGATGCCATGCCGTTGAGCAATTGCAAGATATCGGTTCACACGGTTTTTAAATCCTGCCGAATCAACCTGCCAGGCAGCATGATGCAGAAACACCCGCACACAGTTAAAACCAATGCTTTCGGCATAACCCAATTCTCTATCAATTGTTGCCGTGTCAAAACTTTCCTGCTGCCACATTTCCAATTGATTTACTGCAGTGCTTGGAATAAAATTACAGCCCCTGAGCCAGGCTTGTTGAGCATACCAATTGTTTGCTTTTTCAGGATTCCACTCCGTTTGTGCCGTTGCGTTCATTAGCAGGAGCGAGCAAAACATAAAGAGCAATCGCGCAATAATTTTCATACCGCAAGAATAAAGATTGATTCGGTTGTCCTGTGATAATTCATGCATTAATCATTTACCAATTAACCACAGGCTTAAGCCAAAGAAGGTCTTTATCAAAAGAAGTCTAATCGCTGAGTTTTTATTCCTTCGCGGTTTCAAATCAAAGCAGCAAAGTAGTATGTCACAAAACAAACTCTTCACCCCCTTCACCTTTCCATCTTCCGGCAAAAAAATGCTCAACCGAATAGCATTGGCACCCATGACCAATCTGCAAAGTCATGAAGACGGCACCTTGAGCGATGATGAATACAATTGGTTGGTGAGCCGCGCCAAACAAAACTTCGGCATGATTATTACCTGTGCTGCCAACGTTTCGGCCGATGGTCAGGGCTGGAAAGGCGAGTTGGGAATTTATGACGATAAATATTTGCAAGGCCTCACACGCTTAGCCAAAGGCATTCAGGCTTATGGAAGCCTTGCGGTTGTCCAGATATTTCATGGAGGAGCTCGCAGCCCTCAGGATTTAATTAGCACACAACCCTGGAGCGCGAGCGCGCATATCATGCCCCATGCTAAAGTTCCGGTAGAAGTTCGTGCCGCTACTGTGGAAGATATCAACCGTGTAATAGCCGATTTTGTAACTGCCGCCAAACGTGCCGAGCTGGCGGGCTTTGACGGTGTTGAATTGCATGGTGCCCACGGTTATCTGCTACATCAGTTTCTCAGCACCGCCACCAATCACCGCACCGATGAATGGGGCGGCAGTTTCGAAAACCGCAACCGATTATTGCGCACCGTTTTGCAGAAAATTAAAGCCGTAGTTAAAAAAGATTTTCTCGTAGGCATTCGCATCTCGCCTGAAGACAAATACAGCTTTCAGGGAATTGATTTTGAAGAAAGCGTTGCACTCTCCAAATTACTGGCGCAGGACGGAGCCGATTATATTCATCTCTCTCCCTGGGAAGCAACCAAGAAACCCGAAAAATACAGCACCGGTGACAAAGCTTTAATCACTTATTTCCGCGAAGCAATACCCGAAACGCCTATCCTCGTAGCCGGAAAAATATGGACCCGTGCAGATGCCGAACTGGTGATTGATTTGGGGGCAGATATTGCCGCCATCGGTATGGCTGCCATCGGCCATGCCGACTGGCCGTCTTTAGTAAAAGAGAACACCAATGAACCTTCGCGAATGCCCTTTACCGTAGAGCATTTGCACAAGCAGGAACTCAGCGCTCCATTTATTGAATACATGAAAAGGTGGAAAGGTTTTGTATCAGGCGGAAACTAAATCGAGGACCCTTTTTCTTTAGGAATAAGGCAACAAATTCAATTTGGGTTTGTTTTTATTCTTTATCTCTTAGTTAATTCATGAAATTTTCTTTTTTTCAATCGCATAAAAACAACTAAATGAAAAAGACTTACTCGGCTTGTACTTTCCTTGTATTAATTCTTAGTAGCTATTTTTCATCTGCACAAATGGTTTCGTACCATGTGCAGCAAAGTTTCACTGCGGCTCAGCTTGATACCTTTTTATCTACCACTGGGTTTTCACTTCCTATTGCACCTCAATATGCTATTGATGTATATCAGGTTATTTATAAAACACCTTACAAAAACATCGATTCCTTAGTAAATGCATCGGGTATTGTGGTGGTTCCTAAAAACGTATCCTGTCCCATGACCCTTGGCTGCTATGCGCACGGCACTTTTTCCAGCCGCTTGCAAGTGCCCAGTTATGATGGACCCGAAAGACCCATCGGACTTTTCTTCGGAGGCATTGGTGGTGTTCTTACCGCCATGCCCGATGAATTGGGTTTAGGTGACAGCGACAGCAGCATTCTTATTCACCCTTATATCAATGCTTTTCATTCGGGTTATGCCTCGGTAAATTTGATGCGCGCTGCACGTCAACTGGCCGACACGCTTGGGCTACAGCTCAGCGGGGAAGTATTATTAACGGGCTATTCGCAAGGTGGTTACACCACTATGGCAACCAATAAACTTATACAGGAAAAGTTTTCTACTGAATTCAATATTGTAGCCAGTGCACCGATGTCGGGTCCTTATGATTTGAAGAAAACAATGGTGGATGTTATGCTTTCAACTGCGCCATTTGCAACGCCAAGCTACCTGCCTTACCTGATATTGGGCAATTGGTCGGTTTATCCTGTTCTACAGCAAAAATATCCTACACCATCCGATATTTTCAAGCATCCATACGATAGTATTCTTCCTCCATTGTACTACAGCAAACTGTATTCTACTGGTTATATTGATCAATTCTGCGACCCTGTTCCAAGAAACATGATTAAGGATTCGGTTATCAATCAGTTTACCAACGATACACTTCACCCTTTGCGCTCGATACTGGCCGAAAATGATTTACTTGGCTGGTCTCCTCAAAACCCCGTAAAGATTCATTACTGCACCAACGATGAGCAGGTAAATTACCTCAATGCCGTTCGTGCCGACTCGGCATGGAGAGCTAATGGTGCTCCGAACATACAGATACAGAACTTCGGTGCTTTAACTCATGGTGGTTGTGTAGAGCCGGCAATTACATCGGCTGCTTTATATCTGCTTGGTAAACGCTCAGCTTGTTCAACCGGCATAGAAAAGACTGAAGCTATTACGTTTCGCATGTTTCCCAACCCAGCCTCATCACAGTTAAAAATCATGAAAGAGCAAGGCGAATTTAACCTCTCAATTTTTGATATGAACGGTCGGCTTGTTTTGCAAAAGACACTTATAGAAGATTCCGAAACCATTGACATCCATAATCTGATGGCTGGTTTTTACCGAGTAGAACTAAACGATAAAGCGGGCAATAACACGCACAAAAAACTGGTAGTGCAATAAAGACGATCTTATCTTTACAGAAACAACCGCTGCCCTTAGTCACAGAAAATTTCCGATAATTACAGTACAAACTATAAAGCCATGAACGCTTACGGAAACATACTCCTGATTGCCATGCCGGTTTTTTTGCTGCTCATCATTCTGGAAATGATTTGGGGAAGAATAAAGTACAACGAGCAGCAACCGATTATTGATACCATATCGAGTTTAACCTCCGGCATGACCAATATTCTGAAATCAACTTTGGGCTTAACCATCGTTATTGTTTCGTACGGCTTTATGCAAGAGCACCTGCATTTGATGGAATGGAGCAAGGGAAGTATCTGGCCTTATATTATCGTGTTTGTATTTTTCGATTTCACCGGGTACTGGGCGCATCGTTTACAGCACCGCGTCAATTTTTTTTGGAGCCATCATCTGGTGCATCATAGCAGCGAAGAGTTTAATCTTCCTTGCGCCCTTCGCCAACAAATTGCAGTAATGACCAACATCTATACCATTATGTTGGTGCCTATGGCTCTGATTGGCATACCTGGTGAGGTACTTGTCTTGGTCGGACCCATTCATTTATTCAGTCAGTTCTGGTATCACACCCGCTATATCGGTCGGCTCGGTTTTCTCGAATACATAATTGTTACTCCTTCTGCTCACCGAGTGCATCATGCTATGAACGATATTTACATGGATAAAAACTATAGCCAAATTTTTATTGTCTGGGATAGAATGTTTGGCACCTATCAGACAGAGCTCACTAGCGAACCCTGCGTTTATGGCATGCGCAGACCGGCCCATACTTGGAATCCATATATCATTAACTTCAAGCACTGGTATACACTGGCTGTGGATGCCTGGCATACGCAGAATTTGGGCGATAAATTCCGCATCTGGTTTATGCCTACCGGCTGGCGGCCAGCTGATGTGCTAGAAAAATATCCGCTGTTTACCATCCACAAAATGGATGAGTTGAAAAAATACAATCCCGTTTACAGCAATGCTTTTCGTGCTTTTAGTATAGTTTATTTAAGCGTCATCTTTTTGTTGCTGTGCTTTTTGTTTTTCCGCTTTGGCGAAATCACAAAGACCGAAGCGCTTATCAACGGGATATTTTTGTTACTCGCTATTTTCGGCTTCACTTCTTTGCTCGATAAAAAACAATACGGCATTGCCAGCCTGGCACTGGTTTCTATTGGTATTGTAGCTTTCTGCATATCCCAAGATGATTGGTTTGGATTAAATACTTTTCTTCCGTTCGGCTCTTTATTAGTGGCTGTTTATTTTGCCACCACCGGCATTGCAGCCGCCTGGTTCTATAAAACTGAATTGAGTGTAACGGCCAATGAGAACATAAGCTTTGCCCATTCGGTTTGAAGAATACTTTCCTCCGCTATATTTGCCGCCCTTAATTCAACCATGAAATGAAAAGCTACTATTTTACCGAAGAGCACGACCTCTTCCGCCAAGGGCTAAAAGATTTTTTGCAACGCGAAGTAGTGCCCAACATTGACCAATGGGAAGAGCAACAACGCATACCCAAAGAGATTTGGAAAAAGTTTGGCGAGATGGGTTATCTCGGCCTCAACTACAGCACTGAGTATGGTGGCGAAGCTGCTGATTTCTGGTATTCTGTAATTTTTTGCGAAGAAGTAGCTAAGGTATGGAGCGGTGGTTTTGCCGTTACGCCATTGGTTATTCAATACATGAGCACGCCTTATTTATACAAGCATGCTTCCGAATTGATAAAGCAAAAATATCTGGTGCCTACAATTAAGGGAGAATTGGTTTCGTGTATAGGCATTACCGAGCCGGGTGCCGGAAGCGATGTGCAAAATATTAAAACAAGGGCAGTGCGCGAAGGCGACCACTATGTTGTAAACGGTTCAAAAACATTTATCACCAACGCAGTCTATGGCGACTATATCGTTGCTGTTGTTAAGACAGATGCTTCTACCAGTAAAAGCTTTGAAGGCGTTAGTCTTTTAATTATTGACCGAAATGCCGCGGGAGTAAGTGCCAAGAAATTGAAGAAGCTCGGCTGGCATGCTTCTGATACTGCCGAATTATTTTTCGACAACGTAAAGGTGCCTGCTGAAAATTTGATTGGTGAAGAAGGCCAGGGCTTTATTTATCTAATGGGCGGTTTGCAGTTAGAGCGTCTCACCGGTGCTATCTCCGCCATTGCCGGTTGCGAAAATGCGATGGACTATACGCTGCAATATATGAGCGAACGCCAGGCATTTGGCCGTTCTATCAACAAGTTTCAGGTATTGCGCCACCGCATGGCACAGTTGGCTGCCGAAATTGAATGCACCAAGCAATTTGTTTACCACTGCTGTCGCCTGCATAACGATAGCGAGTATGTGGTGAAAGAAAGCAGCATGGCAAAACTGTTGGCTACCGAGCTAAGCGATAAAGTAGCGTATCAGTGTTTGCAAAGTTTTGGCGGCTACGGTTATATGGAAGAATACAAAATGGCCCGCATGTTCCGCGACAGTAGAATTCTTACTATTGGCGGAGGTTCGTCAGAAATTATGCGCGAGATTATTGCCAAAATGATTATTGAGGATAAACAATACGAAAACAAAGGCCTCACAATCAACTACGCTAAAAGCGATACTCAACCAAGTCAACCAAAACAAACAATTAATAAACCTCAAAATTCAACCAAAATGGCATTCGAAACTCTTCTTGAAAATTTGACAGCAAGCGCCTCTAAAGCTCCCGCATTGGGCAAAACATTGAAATTCGATTTTGGCGACCACAAAATTTATTTAGACGGCACCGGAGCCGGCAATTTGGTTTCTACCGAAGATAAAGAAGCAGACTGCGTTATTGGTGTGTCACAGGAGGATTTGCTGGGCATGATGACCGGCAGCGTAAACCCTATGACGGCTTTTATGAGCGGCAAAATAAAAGTGAAAGGCGATATGAGTGTGGCTATGAAGCTGCAATCACTTTTTAAGTAAGCTATTCTTCTTTTTGTTTTTAATTTTATCGGCATGAAACATCTTCTTCTACTATTGTTTATTGCCGCAGCGGTAAGCTATTGCCCTGCTCAGACACTGACTATGGACAAAGTGCCTGCCGCAGCGGCCAATGCTTTCAAACAAAAATTTCCCAATGGCTCGCAGCCCAGCTGGAGTAAAGAAGGCAATGCTTTTGATGTAGATTTTTATAACGGCAAGAAACCCCAAAGCGCCCTGTTTGACAGAAGCGGCAAATGGTTAGAAACCGAAACCCAACTGAATTTTGGTGCCCTGCCGCAAAAAGTACAGAGCACCTATGAAAAAGAATTTGAAGGCTACAAGGTGCAGGAAACCTATGAAGTGGAATCGCCCGAAGGAATAACCTATTCGATAACCGCGTTTAAGGGCAACAAAAACTATGAAGCTACTTTTTCAGACAAGGGCGAGTTGTTGAAAAAGGTGCAAGGCGAGGGAGACGAGGATGAATAATGACAGCTCCCTTTCCGGTCTAAAAGTCCTTCGCTTCTTTCCTATTTTCATTCTATGCTTCGCGTAGATAATATTCCCTGGTACCTCAAACCTTTCTTTCTGATTTTCGGTTATAGCCTCGGAGGTTTGTTTTATGTCTATTCGAAACTGATGAGAGCGAGCTGCAAAATAAAATTTGCCGGTGCGCCTCTACCGCAAAACGCTCCAGTGGTATATTGCATCTGGCATGAAAGTCTGGTGCTTCATTTTGTCGTTTTTAATCGGGTAACCAAGCAGGTTTGGATGAACCACCCTGCCTGGTATATGAAACCAGTGCATGTGCTGCTGCGCATTACGGGGGTAGAGCACATCTGCCTTGGCAGCAGTGGAAACAGCGGCAAGGCCGCGCTCGAAAAAGTGATTGGGTTTTTAAAGCAAGGTTACTCTACCACAATAGCCAGCGATGGTCCGGCCGGTCCTGTACATGAGTTAAAGCCCGGAGCGCTTTTGATGAGCCGCGATGCGCAAGTGCCCGTTACGTCCCTGCATTTTTCGTGCAGCCGAACCTGGCGCCTGGGCGGTTGGGATAGGAAAATTATTCCTGCTTTGTTTTCAGAAATTATAGTTCATGTGGGAGAGGCCGTTTTTGTGACAGAGGCTAACTTGAAAAACGCAGAAATAGCGATTGCCAAACACCTGAATGGAGATTGAGAATTTGGGCATCAAAAATTGGTTTACACTTTTGTGAATTTTTGTTCCCCGCTTTTTGTTAAGTGTAATAAGTTTTTCACTTCTTTGTCCGCAATTCAAAATCTCTTCAAAACCCCTATATCAAAGCATGGCTTTGTTCAATTTTTTAACGCAGGAAATAGCCATTGACCTTGGCACTGCCAATACCTTGATAATTCATAACGATAAAGTAGTCGTTGATCAACCATCCATTGTAGCGATTGACCGCAGAACAGATAAGGTGATAGCTGTAGGTACCAAGGCGATGCAGATGCACGAAAAAACACACGCAAATATTAAAACCGTACGCCCGCTAAAGGATGGTGTAATAGCAGATTTCCGGGCAGCAGAAAGTATGATTCGCGAAATGATAGCTATGATTTACGGAGATAAAAAACCATTTTTCCCTCCACGCTATCGAATGGTTATTTGTATTCCATCGGGCATTACCGAAGTAGAAAAACGTGCAGTAAAAGATTCGGCAGAACAAGCAGGCGGGCAGGATGTAAAAATGATTCACGAACCAATGGCCGCTGCAATTGGAATCGGAATTGATGTAGAAGAACCGAACGGGAATATGATTATTGATATTGGTGGTGGAACTACCGAGATTGCCGTGATTGCGCTTTCTGGGATTGTATGTGACCAGAGTATTCGCGTAGCAGGGGATGAGTTTACACTCGACATTGTGGATTACATGCGCAGACAGCATAACATGCTCATAGGCGAAAGAACAGCCGAGATGATAAAAATACATGTAGGCTCTGCGTTAACCGATATTGACGTTCCGCCAGATGATTATCCGGTGAATGGAAGAGATTTGATGACCGGTATTCCAAAGCAGATTATTGTTTCTTATTCAGAAATTGCACACGCTATTGATAAATCCATTTCGAAAATTGAAGAGGCGATTTTAAAAGCTTTAGAAACCACTCCCCCTGAGTTGGCAGCTGATATTTTTAGAACCGGTTTATATCTTACTGGAGGTGGCGCCTTGTTACGCGGTCTTGATAAACGTATCAGCCAGAAAACAAAACTGCCCGTTCACGTAGCCGAAGATCCGTTGCGTGCTGTAGTACGCGGCACCGGTATTGCACTAAAGAAAATGGATACGTTTACTTTTTTGATGGATGACTAAATCTAATTAGCGAATGTGAGAATGAGGTCCGGAACTTCTTGGTGCAAGTTTAATTCTCACATCCGCTAATTCGCTAATTGTGCGTTTATGTATAATCTCTATCAGTTCTTCCTTCGCTATTATCTGCTTCTGCTTTTTCTTTCGCTCGAAACTTTTTGCGTTTACCTGATTTATCAAAACAAGCATTACAATCAGGTCGCGTATATGAATATGGCCAATGAAGCGAGCGGAAAAGTGTATTCTTTGTATCAGGGAGTGAGTGATTATTTCTATTTGCGCAATTACAACGATAGCCTCGTGAAAGAGAATGCTTATTTGCGTGCTCAATTGCTTGATTCGAAGTATATCTGCAAAATTGATTCGGGCCATATCAGCGACTCGACTGCAAAAAATGTTCAGCGGTATACTTACATCACCGCCCGCGTTATTCGCAATTCAGTAAACGAAGCATCGAATCTCATTTTTCTTGACCGCGGTAGATTGCAAGGAGTGCAAAAGCAAATGGGGGTAATCAACGCTAATGGCATTGTTGGGCAGGTTGTAAGTGTAACCGATAATTATTCGGCAGCGATGAGTGTGCTTAGTAAAGAATTTAAAGTGAGTGCCCGGTTCAAGAAGAATGATTTCTTTGGAAACCTACATTGGGATGGAATTAATTCTACTACTGCCAGCCTTGAAGATATTCCGAAACACGTGCCCGTAAAGATTGGAGACACTCTGGTAACCAGCGGCTTCTCTCAATTGTTTCCGCGCAACATAATGATAGGCACGGTGAAAAGTTTAAAGATGGAAGCCGACAAAAATTTTTTAGAAATCACAGTTAACCTTTCCACCAATTTTGGAAGTTTGGGCTATGTCTATGTAGTGAATGATATGAAGAAGGTAGAAATTCAATCACTCGACAGTTTAGTGAAATAAAGAATGATTAGTCAAATTCCTATCAATCTCTTCCGGCTTGTTTTGTTGCTCCTCGCGCAGATTCTCATTTTCAGCAACGTGAATTACAGTTCGTTTATCAATCCGTACGTTTTTCCTCTTTTTATTTTGTTGCTGCCTTTTGAAACTCCGCGTTGGCTATTGATGCTTGTTGGTTTCTCATCAGGACTTTTGCTCGATTATTTTCTGGGCTCCATCGGCATGCACGCTGCCGCCTGTTTACTGATCGGGTATCTTCGTCCTTTTCTTATTAATATCATTACTCCCAAAGGGACTGAATTTGAAATCAGCCCGAATATCTTTGCGCAAGGCACTACTTGGTTTATTGTCTATTTGGGTATCACCATGTTCATTTATCTCACCCTTTATTTCTTTGTGGAAGCAGCCACTTTTCTCAATTTCTTTTTCATGCTGCTCAAAATCTTTCTGAGTGTGTTGTGTTCTGTTTTTTTTATGCTGATTTTTCTTTTCCTGTTTTCGAGCAAGAAGAAAAAACGTTTTGCTTAATCCTCCATTCTTTCTGTGAGCAAAGACCTATTTAAAAACCGCCATCAGGTTATTCTAATCATCATCGTTGCTTTCGCAGTGGTGTTTGTGTTGCGGCTGTTTTACTTACAGGTTATTGACACCAAATACATTTCGCTTGCCAGAAACAACGCCATTAAGGAAGTGGATGTTTATCCGACTCGAGGAATGGTCTATGACCGCAAAGGCGAACTAATAGTTTACAACGAAGCCATTTATGATTTGATGATAACTCCCCGGCAAGCAAAGGGAATCGACACGGCCAAGTTGGCGGGGATGTTGGGTATTGCTAAAGAAGAATGCCTGCATCAGTTCAAGGAGTTGATGAAGGTGAAAGGATTCTCTTCCTACAAGCCGAATGTCTTTATGAAACAGCTTTCACTACGCGATTATTCGCGATTGCAGGAATCACTTTATCTCTTTCCCGGGTTTTTTGGTCAGGTAAGAACGATTCGAAAATATCCTCATAGGGTGGGGGCTACTATTCTTGGAGATATTGGTGAGGTAAGTGAAAGGCAAATTGAATCTTCGGAAGGATATTATAAGCCTGGCGACTATGTAGGGAAGAGCGGAATTGAGAAAGTGTATGAAAAGGAATTAGGCGGCAAGCGCGGAAAGAAATTTGTTTTTGTGGACGTGCACAATCGCGAAATGGGGTCTTTGAGCAAGGGCGAGTTTGATACGCTGGCCATATCGGGAGATAATGTGATTACTACGCTCGATATAAAATTGCAGGAGTATGCAGAGCAATTGATGCAAAACAAAAAAGGAAGTGTGGTGGCCATTGAACCCAACACCGGAGAAATTATTGCATTGGTGAGTAGCCCGGGTTATGACCCTAACTTACTTTGTGGAGCGGTGCGTGGAAAAAACTTTAATGCGCTTCTTACCGATTCATTGTTGCCTTTGTATTCACGCCCCACTCTTGCTACTTATCCTCCGGGCTCTTCGTTTAAACCGGTAGTTGCTCTTATTGCTTTGGATGAAGGGGTACAGGGAATTAATTATGCCTATCCATGCAATGAGGCGTATAATGCCGGTGGTGTGATTGTCCACTGCTCGCACAAACACCCTTCTCCAACCAATATTCAATATGCGCTCGCGCAGTCATGCAATCCTTATTTTTGCCAAACGTTTCGAAATTCATTGGAGAAAAATCCGGGGATGAGTGTTTCGCAGTCGTATGACAAGTGGGTGAAAATCTGCAACAGTTTTGGCTTGGGTGTGAAAACTGGCATTGATTTGCCGAGTGAAGTGCGGGGAAATATTCCTACCGTACATTATTTTGATAAAATTTATGGCGCGAACCGATGGAAGTTTGCCACTATTATTTCTTTAGGAATCGGTCAGGGAGAAGTGCTGACTACTCCTTTGCAGATGGCCAATATTTTTGCCTGTATTTCTAATCATGGTCATTGGATTACACCGCACATCGTAAAGAAAATAACGGACCCCGTTACCAACAAGGATGTGACCCATGAATATGAAGTGCATGAGGCCTTGATTGGCAAGGAACATTTCATTCCGGTGATTGAAGGTTTGTTTGAAGTGGTGGAGTCTGGAACTGCGAAAGCGGCCCGTGTAGAGGGGATAACGCTTTGTGGCAAAACGGGCACAGCTCAAAATCCACATGGCGACAATCACTCTATGTTTGCCGGTTTTGCCCCAAAGGATGAACCTAAAATTGCCATTGCCGTGGTGGTTGAGAACGGAGGCTACGGTTCGGCATTTGCAGCACCCATAGCCAGTTTATTAGTTGAAAAATATTTGAACGACACCATAGCCACCAAGCGATTGGATATAGAAAAGAGAATGATAGAAGCCAACCTGCTGCACAAATATGGAGTGAAAACCAACAAGAGCGCAGGCATGAAAGGCGAAGGCGAAGAGTGAAAAATTTAGGATTTTGAATTTAACAAAGCAAATAATAACCAGGAGAATTTTGTATTTCAATCATACCTCGAAAATCCAAAATCCAAAATAGCACGTGGCCCGTAAACAAGAATCACTTACCGGAAAAATAGACTGGCTAACCGTAGTTCTCTACGCGGTGTTGGTGCTTTTTGGCTGGGCGGTTATCTATTCTTCTTCCTACTCGGGCGATGGCAAAAGTGTTTTCGACTCTACCGTAAACAGCGGCAAGCAATTTCAATGGATAGTAGCATCGGTCATTCTTGCGGCCCTTATTCTCATTGTCGATTCCCGATTCTACACCACCTTCTCCTATGTTTTTTATGTCATGCTCATGTTGTTTGTGGTGTTGGTAATGTTTGTGGGCGTGGAGGTAAAAGGACAACGAAACTGGATTCGGATAGGCGGATTTCAAATGCAGCCGAGCGAAATGGCCAAGTTTGCCGTGAGCCTCGCGGTGGCCAAATTCCTTTCGGGTCTGAACGTGGACATTCGCAAATGGAAAGATAAATGGCGCGTGTTTGCCATTATCGGTTTTCCGATGTTGTTGGTTTTAATTCAGGGCGATGCAGGTTCGGCTATTGTATTTGTGGCGCTGGCGCTGGTTCTTTTTCGTGAGGGGCTGGAATCTTATTTTTTGATTGTAGGCGCTTCTGTCACTGTGCTCGGGGTAATGGCCTTGCTTATCAATAAATATATCCTGGTCGGTTCGCTGTTGGTGCTCGCGCTGCTTATCATTTACTCTTTTAGAAAGAACCGAAAAATGGCGGGCATCGTATTGGGCCTGTGGGTGATTGCTTCGGGCTTTGTCTTCTCGGTAGATTATGCGTTCAACAAAATGAAACCACACCAACGCGACCGCATAAATGTGTTGCTGGGCAAAGAAGTAGAAAACGGCAAGGACTGGAACATTCGCCAATCTATTATTGCCATTGGCTCGGGAGGGTTTATGGGCAAGGGCTACTTGCAGGGCACCCAAACCAAACTGAAGTTTGTGCCCGAGCAAAGCACCGATTTTATCTTCAGCTCTATTGGCGAAGAGTTTGGTTTTGTAGGCAGCTTTGGTGTCATTATTGCTTTTCTCGGTTTTTTCTATCGCCTGCTCTATGTGGCCGAGCGGCAAAAATCGCAGTTCAGCCGGGTATATGGCTATTGTGTGGCGAGCATTCTGTTCTTCCATTTCCTCATTAATATAGGCATGGCCATTGGTGTGGCTCCGGTCATCGGTATTCCTTTGCCCTTCATTAGCTATGGCGGCTCCTCGCTGCTTTCGTTCACAGTTTTGCTTTTCATCTTCATCCGCCTCGACACTCAGCGGTATGATACTATGCGCTAAAAGCCGCTAAATCTTTGGCTGAAAATATTTTTTTTGTATTCAGAATTTCTTTCTATCCTTGTTCAACGCTAACAGAAATACAGCTCATTTTTAATGAACTTTTCGACCACCACTTCTTCTCTTCTCACTGCAAAGTCCTTCTACTATTTGCACCTTAGGTGTGTGTGTGTGTGTGTGTGTGTGTGTGTGTGTGTACGCATGCGCGCAGATAATACTCTCGCTTAAATTTCCAACTACTTCTCTTACTAATTCTTTTATGTCGCGCGAAGGTAGGTTTGCTTCGTGCGAAGGAAACCTTCTGTCAAACGAAGTTAATCTTCCGTCTCCCGACAGGAACCCTGCTTCTTACGACATAGCCCCTCCGTCTAACGAAGTAAGTCTCATGTCACACGACATGACCTATCTGTCTAAAGAAGTAACCCCTCTGTCGCACGACATAACGCATTCATTCTTCGACAAAAAATACAGAATCAACTCTTTTAACAACAAAACCAATTATTTACTCTAAAATACTAGAACTATGGCAAGTAGAATCCCAGAAACAATTCATCTTTTTAATGGTTACATTAACACCACGGCTAACTATATAATAGCCGGAGGACCTCCTGACAACGGCACGCGGCTGGGTTTAAGCGGGCAAAACATGGACGACTGGAAAACGAAGCGCGTGTATTGGCGCGATACACTGTATCCAAAATACCAGGACCCGAACCAATGCACCCCTGCGGTGAAGGACGAAACCCATAAATTCATTGCGAGCTTTAAAACCTTTGGGCAGCCGCTGCTCAATATTATGGCGGTAAGCCCGGCAGCTACCGATGCCGATGCTCATGCCTTTAATTTTGTGTTGGAGCGCCATGCGCCCACCACGCCTACTGCCAGCATTAAGGATGGAGTAGCTATAAAAACTACGCCCTTGGGCGGGGGCGATTTAGATTTTAGCTGCCGCACCAGCCACGATGACCACCGCGCCAGCAAAGCCGATGGAGCCGATAGTTTGCAACTGGCCTTTGCTATTGTGGACGGGGGCAATATGCCCATGCCGGGGCCGGGAATGCCCATGCCTAACCCTAACGACACAGGCATGACGAAGGAGATTTTTACAAAAGCGCTATTTGTGTTCCACTGCGGGCCGCAAAATGTGGGCAAACGATTGATAGCATTTGGGCGCTGGTATAACACCAAACATCCTGAACTGGCAGGGCCTTGGACAGATATTATTATAGTGGTGATAGCGTAACAGCAGCCGTCTTTTTTATGGTCTTCAAAATCCTCGCTCAGTAGTTGGGCGAGGATTTTTTTATCGGTAGGGAATTATTTTAAGAAGTATAAAAAACAAAAACCTCGTAAGCCGAAAAGGGGAACAAAGAGTAGGCGAAAAATAAAAAAACAGACAATGAAAATGAGAATAGTATTTACGAACCTATTGGTAATCCTAACAATTACAACTTTCACAATAAGTTTTAGTGGTTGTAAAAAAGATGCCTGTGAAAGTAAGGTCTGCCTAAATGGTAGCTCTTGTATTAACGGCTCTTGCAATTGTCCGTCAGGATTTTCTGGCATTAACTGTCAGAACGACAATCGGGCCGCTTGTGAAATAAACAACACCGGCAATATTGTGTTCGACAGTTATAGCAGCAACCCATACAACTGTTATGTTAATAGTATTTATAAAGGTCGTGTTTCTGGCAACGGAACTTTAACGGTCAGCATGTCACCCGGCTATTGTTCTATCAAAACTACACAAGTAAGTGGCTATGTTCTTTATCCTTCTGAATATACTGGTTCTGGGACTTTGTCTAAATGTGGTTCACTGACATTTTCGTTTCCATAATCATTGCTAAGCCGTTGTTGGTCGCCTGACCAACTATAAACCAAAAAAGCGCGAAGGCCACCCTCCGCGCTTTTTTTATGCCTATACAAACTCACCTTCCTTGGCTTGCGAAAAAAACTACTTTTACCCACCTAAAAATGAACTTTTCTATGATGAATATTTACAAAAAATTAGTGGCTGCCGTCCTTTTCATTTCAGCCGCTCAAATCATTTCGGCACAAACCTTGTCTGATGGGCCTATTCAATTACAGGTTCGGTTGCGCGATGTAAAAGTGCAATACCCAAGTGCCAGCTACCTTGATGGAGTATCTCTTCAAGTAGGTAATTTCAACTTGCCGGGCTCGCTGGCGGGTGATGAGTTTACTTTTCACTATTGGGCAGAAGACCAGGGAAATATCAGTGGACTTGGCTGGCAGGGTGGTGCCTGTTTACAGGCCGATTTGCCTATGACGGGTGGCGGTCCTGAATATTCAGCCGACTTTAATACGGTGTTGTTCAACTACACGTATCCAACACCTACTGTTCCCCAGTTTTTTGAAATAAAAGAGGATTGTTGGGAAGACGATATTCCGACTGACTTTGCAGTTATCAGCGGTATTACTTCCTGCGGAACCAATGGTAGCCGTTGCACATTTCAGGCTTCTTCCTGCTGCGCCAATATTCCGTTTATCGGCTGCCTTTTTAGTGAGGAGGATGATTATCAGAATGCTGTTTCTCCTTACAAAAACAATCTCAATTATCGTTTGGGGCCACCCTGCCAGTGGTATACACATGGCCAAAGCACCGGTGGATACATTAAAGCCAATAACGGAGCCCGGGATTATTACTATCCAAAAATTGAAAGCTACTGGCGCTATACCAAGGGCGATGCCTGTAACAACGCCATTGATTTAGGAACGCTTACCAATGGCGGACTTCCGCTTACTCATTTCAACAGCAACGAGTGTTATGGCAACAGCAGCACCCTTTCTCCGGGCAACGATGTGTGGTATAAATTTCATGTAAATGGTACTATTGGTATTACAGCTTCTGTTTGTGGGGTGAGCGGTGCTCAGTTTGACAGCTACCTTTATTTATTCAGCGCCTGCAATCAGGCCGTTCCCGATACTTCCGATGATAATGGTTGTGGAACGCAGTCTGTTCTTTCCTATTCTATCTGCCAGGCAGGCGACTATTATATAGTTGTAGATGGAAAAACAGCAACCGACTATGGCACCTTCACTATTTCGGTGTCTGATAATCCTGGGTCTGTTTTCGGTGTAAATCTTACGAAACAGGATGTTGCCTGCTTTAGTGGCAGTGATGGACAAATTAACTCGACTATTCAGGGAGGCGTTGCGCCATTTACTTATGCCTGGAGCAACAATGCCGGAAACGTTACATCAATTTCGGGATTAACCGGAGGCAATTATAATGTTACTGTAACGGATGCTCATGGATGTAATGCTTCGGCCTCTGTCACCATTAACGTTCCTGCGCAAATTTCTGTTTTGGCAACCGGCAATCCGGTTACCTGTGGAGGCGCCTGTGATGGTTCAGCAACGGCTAATGCAGCCGGAGGAACTACTCCTTATTCCTACGCATGGAACTCAATTCCACCACAACAATTGCAAAATGCAGTATTGCTTTGTGCCGGAAACTTTAATGTAACTGTTACCGATTTCAGTGGTTGCACCTCATCAGCTACAGCAAACGTTCCAAATACCACTACGGTTATTATTACACTTGATAGTTTGAAGAATGTGCAATGCTTTGGTGCCGCTAATGGAGGAGTATACCTTTCTTCCACAGGAGGACAAAGCCCACTTACTTTTGCCTGGTCAAATTCAGTGGCCACTCAGGATAATCCAAATATAGGCCCCGGCACTTATTCAATAACGGTGACGGATAATATAGGATGCACTGCAGGAAATACCTACACCGTTACAGAGCCAACATTATTGACTTCAAATGTTTCTTTCACTTTCAATCCTCGCTGCCCTGGTGGAACAGATGGAATTGTGGATGTGAATGTGAACGGAGGAGTGCAGCCGTATTCTTATCAATGGAGTGCACCAACCAATGCCACTTCTCAAAATCTAAATAATGTAGCTGCAGGAACGCATACCGTTACGATTACTGATGCAAACGGTTGCAGTGTTTCGTCCGATACTACACTTAGTCAACCTACTGCTTATTCCATTGCACTTACTACTACTAATTTACTTTGCAATGGTGCCAGCAACAGTACAGCTTCCATTGCTGTAAGCGGAGCGACTGCACCATACAATTATTTCTGGAGTGATTCTACTTCCTCTACAAATGTTGCTGGATTAGGTGAAGGCACGTTCTCTGTAAGAATTAAGGATGCCAATGGTTGCGATACAACCGTTGCGGGAACCATTACTTCACCAGCAGCTATTCAGATTGCTCTCACAGGTTCTTCGCCATTATGTGCCGATTCGGCCAATGGTGCTATTACTACTGTAGTTACTGGAGGAACACCGGGCTATTCTTATAGCTGGACAGGAACCAACAATTTTACTTCTACTCAGCAAAACCCACAAGCAGGCGCAGGAACCTATACGGTTTTGGTTAGGGATACCAATAATTGCACGGCCTCTGAAACGGTTGGCGTTAATTTGCCGGTGCCGTTTGTAGTAACACTTTTAGCAGTTGAGCCGCTTTGTGTAGATTCTTCAAACGGTTCTGTCGCAGTAACTGTTCTTTCGGGTGGCGTGTCACCGTTCACCTACAGTTGGACCGGAAGCAATAACTTTAGTTCTGCACTTCAAAATCCGAAAGCAGGCGCTGGTAATTACACGGTGCTTGTTTCCGATTCGAATGGATGCACAACAACAGGTTCCGTTAGCGTAAACAAACCGCTACCATTTGTGGTGAAATTAGTTGGCATTGACCCATCTTGCATTGGCGATTCAACGGGCGCAGTAGTTGCTTCTACCGAAGGCGGAGCAAGCCCATACGTTTATCTGTGGAACACTTCTTCACTGGATACGGCATCGTTTATTGAACAAAGACGCAAAGGTTCTTACAGCGTAACAGTTACAGATGTCAATGGCTGTGTGGCAAATGCGCAGTCCACTTTGTCAGACCCTTCAGTTGACCCTACTTCTTGTGCTCCTGATAAGTTTGTAGTGTTAGTGCCAACGGCATTTTCTCCGAATGGCGATAATGTGAATGACCGTTTAGTAGCCATTACACGCAATGTGCAGAAACTGGAATTCAGAGTGTTTAATCGTTGGGGAGAGATGGTGTATGAAAACCTGAATATGCAAACTGGCGATGGATGGGATGGAACTATTCGGGGCAAAGAGCAGCCGATAGGCACCTACATCTTTTTGTATCATGTCGTTTATATCAACGGGATAGTGGCAGATGAAAAAGGTGCAGCTACCTTGATTCGATAAATGGATTGATTGTTCTAAAGGAAATCCTCTTCTGAAATTCAGAAGAGGATTTTTTATTTCTCAGATACCCAGAAACCGTAAACGTGTCTCTTTAGCTTTTTGATACTATCGAACAGTTCTAAAAACTTTCGCTCACTCCCAAACGATTTTTCTTCCAGTGCAGCAACAAGTTTCTTTAATTCTCTTTGATTGAATTCGGTGAAGCTGCTGAAAACAGCCACTATGCCGCAAAGCTCCATAGCCATGGGATTACCTTGTAAGTGTTTGGGTAAGGTCACCTTCCTTTGTCTGCAGCATCTTTGCAACTCGAAAAAACAAGCAAGAAAATAGGCATTGAAGTTTCCGTGGTATTCTTCCGCTACCAGGGTTTGCATTTGTTTCAAGACCTCCAGATGAGCCGCATGGGTGGCAGGCGATAAATTCAAAAGCATTTCGGTGGTTGCAAATTTACGCAGCACGCCAGCAGGAGTGCGATAGTTTTTATCAGCTGTTCTTTTCACAAACTCTTCTTCGGCTAATTGCTGAAGCGCTTTGCTCGTTGGTCGGAAACCGAAACGATGGTAAAACCAAAATGCACCCGAAGCAATAGCATCGTGGTTCTTTTCCCCAATTTGATACGGGTCCACCTGAAAACAATTGACCCCGAAGCGCAGATGATAGAGGCGATAGAGTTGAGCAAACAATAAAGCGGATTCTCCCCCTCTAAACGGAGGAAATATATTCCCTGCTAATTTTGCACGGTCAAAAAACATCCAGCCACCTCCGTAGGAAACAGGCACCCCATTTCGAAATGCCATATACGAAACATAGCTTTCGCAGGACAAGCGAAAAGGAGGGCGCATAAAATAAAGTGCCATTGTAATTCCCCTTCCCATATCGTATAATTCAGTGTCGTTGTTTTCGGCATAGGTGATTGGGTCAATTTCGCGATAGGTGGAACAGAGAACACCTTTGGCAAGGTCACAAAGGTTCTTTTTCTGCGCGTTGTTGAGCGAGACGGGTTGTAGTTTTTTGTCGGTGAAAACTTTCTTTATGTCTGCATGGCGAATTAGTTGCGATGATTGGAAAAAATATTTCTGCGGGGTATTGGAGCGGGCAAAACTGCGCGTGGGGGATGATTCGTTGGTTTTCCAATTGATATAAATATAGAGTTGCTCGAAGATCTGTTCTTTCGATTTGTCGCTTACGGAAGAGGCAAGGAACTGTGTTAGTGTCCATTGAAACACATCGGTCAGTTCTGACTGGCCGCAGGCTTTTTTTGCCAACGATTCCAACGTGTGTTCATGATTGTCGAAAAGCGATTCGGCAACGGCCGGTGGAAGTATCTGCTTAAACACATGGCTTATTATTTCTTTCGATGCCTCGCAGCTTGAAAAAGATAGGTCTTCCTTATAATATTCGTTCAGCCACTTTATTAATTCGTAACTAAACGAAGCGCAAATGGTGGAGTGGGCGATGGCGGATTCGGTTATTTTCCATAGCTCCACTTCGTTCGCGGTCAGGAGAAATGCCTGTGTTTTTTCACCTAACAGATGCAGTGCCTTTTCTGCGGCATCAAATACTTTTTTGTTTTCGGGGAAGGCGAGGATGCAAAGCAGGCGATCGTGGAAGGCGGTGATTTCATCGCTGTGTGTGAACCGCTTTTCTTGCAGTTCTTCTATAGCTGCAATTTTTTTTTCGGCTGTGTTTTTATCAAAACGAAATTGAATTTCGGCTAACTGATGGAGGAGTTCTTTGGTTTCCATAGCTTGAATACATTTTGAGTAAATGTATAAATGTGCTTAGCAAAAAGGGAATTATTCCGCCACGGTTTCCAACCTGGCTGTGTAGCCATCTCTTACACTAACCACCATATTGAAATAGCCCCATACCCATTGGTTGGCGGCATCGGTGTGAACATCGCTTACCCACCAGCGAAGTGCCGAAGTTTTGGTGACTCCATTGGTGCGCAGTTGCAATGGAAAGGTTTTGCCATTGCCTAAATTGAGATTGAGTGTTGTGTTGCTGAAATTAAATTCCGAAGTGGTTGCAGGTAATTCTTTCATGCGCTTGATTCCTTTCGGGCGAAATCTGCCGGTGACGAGTTGATTTAACTGCAAATAGCTTTTGGTTTCGGAAGTTTTAAAAATGAAAGGAACAGTGATAGTGCCCACGCGCGGAGGCAAACTCCACAACACAAAACGATTGCTGCTTTCTTTAAAGAATCCAATCATCCAATCTTTGTTGAAGTTGTTCTTTGCTTTTTCGCTTTCGGTGAGGCGAAGCCACCACAACCATTCGTAAGGATGAATTTCGGGATGGCAGGAGTGATTGCAGTCCAAGACCAGCACACCATACATACCCACCGTTGGTTTCATGTCGCAAAAATTCTGGTGTTTGTCGAGATTGTAGCCGTGCATGCAGGGGTAGAACAATGTGTTCACTGAGTCGCGCATTCTTTTGGGTGGGGTTAGTTCGCAGTGCAAATCATATTCCTCAGCCGTTTCTAAAGTAGGTGCAATAAATGGTGGTTTAGTTTTGTCCTGGTTTTCGGCTCTTCTAAACTGTCTGCGTTTGGTTTGTGCTATACGGGTATCGTACACCATGTTTAGGTAATTGGGCAAATGCGGAATCAGATTGAAGTTGATATCGTGTTCGGTCAGTTCATCTTTTTCGCCCGGCATAGAAAGGCCGTTTCGGTTGGTGCCTACAAATTTATGGCGCTGCCGGTCCACCGCGTGCCAGTAAAATCCAATCATGCGGATAAACCATCCGCCAATGAAACCTCCCTGATGCGTGGTATAGCGCGTAGGAACTTTCTTATCGCGCTCATCTACTTTTACCATGTCCACTATTTCTTCATTCAGTATATCATTCTTCGAAACCGAATCGTTGCTAAGCCGCAGTTGAAGAAAGGAGTTGGGAACGGTTTGAACCACCGTGGCGGTTATGGAAGCGGAAGCTGTTTTTTCAACCGCAAAAGAAGATAGAGACGATAGAAAGCTGAGGAGTAAAAATAAATATGGGCGGTTCTCATTCATATCTGCAAAGAAGAAGTTTTTTTGCAGAGCGATTTAAAATTTTGAAGCCGTTTAACCGTTGACTTTTTACAAACAGAAATTATGAGCAAACGTATCAGTGCATTTTCTGATGATGCTTTAGGAAACTTGGATGCAGTGGGTGTGGCGGAGGCCATTGCCAAAAAGAAAATATCGGTGGAAGAAGCTACCGAAGCGGCTATTGCCCGCGCTGAAAAAGTAAACGGTGAGTTGAATGCCATTGTATTGAAAACCTACGATGATGCTCGTAAACATTCTTCGCTTGCCAAAGATGGTCTGCTGTATGGTGTGCCATCTTTTATAAAAGACAACGAAAACATAGAGGGCTATCCTACACAGTTGGGCACGGGTTCATTCACGTCAAAAATTGCTAAGAAGAGCAGCCGATTTGTTAGCCAGTTTCATTCTACCGGAACCAACAATTTGGGTAAAAGCACTTTGCCCGAGTTCGGTTTGATATGCAGCACCGAGAACGAACGCTGGGGCATTACCCGCAATCCGTGGAATACGGATTACACCACTGGTGGTTCTTCTTCCGGTTCAGGTGCCTTGGTGGCGAGTGGTGTGGTGCCGATAGCTTCTGCCAATGATGGTGCGGGCTCTATCCGAATTCCCGCTGCGTGTTGCGGGCTTGTTGGTTTGAAACCTACGCGCGGACGCTTGGTGGCCATGGAGGGTTCGGAACTGATGCCCCTGCAAATTGTGTATGAAGGGGTGCTTACAAGAAGTGTGCGAGACACCGCAGCCTTTTTTGCTTCGGCAGAAAAGTTTTACAAAAATGCGAAGCTGCCAGAGTTAGGGCATGTGAAACAAGCCGGAAAGAAAAAACTGCGCATTGTGTTTTTTGAAAATCCCCCTTCAGGCAAAGGTGCACATCAGGATGCCGAAACGAACCGCGTGCAGTTAGAAACGGTGGCTTTGCTGCAATCGCTTGGACACACGGTGGTGCAGTTGCCGCTGCCTATTGATGTAGAAACCATGACCGAACACTATCTGCTTTACTACGGTTTTCTGGCTTATATGCTAAGCCACCACGGCCGGTTGGTGATAGGCGCTAAGGTGAACCATGCCGTGCTCGAGCCATTTACGCTGGGGCTGAGCCAAAATTTTAAGGACAATAAATTGAAACTGCCGCGCAGTATTAAAACGCTGCGGAAGGTGGGTGTCGATACCGAAAAACTTTTTGACCAATACGATATTATCATGACCCCGGTGCTGGCGCATACTACGCCTCCAATCGGTCACTTTTCGCCTACGCTTTCTTATGCCGAAGTATCGAAGCGGGCGGTAGAGTTTGCGGCTTATTGCGGACTGCAAAATATTACCGGCTCGCCTGCTATTTCGCTGCCTATGGGCAAAACCGAAAACGGGATGCCGATAGCCGTGCAGTTTTCGGCACCTTTTGGTTTAGACCAACGCCTGCTTGAACTGGCTTATGAACTGGAAACGGCCAGGCCGTGGGGGTTTGTTTATGGGGGATGAGAGAGACAACAGTAAATGCGAACACAAAATGCCTGATGAATTTCATCGGGCATTTTTTTTGGCATGAATGACACGAATTATTTTGGGTTTGGTGATTTCAGGGATTTTTTATTTTTTTGAAATAAGAAACTGAACATTCGTTCACGCTAACACAAAACAGAAACAAGAACAGACCTTAACTTTTTTACGAATCATTTTTTTAAACTAAAAACTAAGACAATGGCTAGCACTTCAGAAACAGGACACGCTGTAAACATTTCAAACTTTAAATTGCTGATTGATACCTGCACGGCTTTTGGTGCAGATTATGACCCGAGCAACACGGACCTAACGATTGTGAACATGACGACCGCATGGACTGCGGGCGACACGGCTCATACTACTTTGACGGTGGCGTTGCAGAAGTCGAAGAACCCGATTAATGACCGGGAGATTTTGAATAAGCCGGTGAATAAGCTGGTGACAAGGACGTTGAATATTTTTAATAGCACAAAAGCCAGCAAACAAGTAAAGAAGGATGCAAAGGGGTTGGCGGATAGGATTAGAGGGTTTGGGGTGAAGGTGAAGAAGTTGCCGGACGGGACGCCTGACCCGAATAGTGTGAGCACGAGCCATCAGAGTTATGTGCAGAAGGCGGATGCGTTTGGGCAGTTGGTGGAGTTGTATAAATCGGATAGTTTTTATGCTCCGAATGAGGTGCCGTTGCAGACGGCTACGTTGACTACGTTGTGGGTGGCGATGAAGGCAGCGAATGATAATATTGGAACTATAATAGCGCCTGTGGAGGTGTCGAGAATTGAGCGGGATCGGGTGCTTTATAATGAGAATGATGGATTGTTGGTGAGGGCTGCGGCTTGTAAGGATTATGTGCAGGGGGCGGCTGGGTTTAGCTCGGCAAGGGCTAAGTTGGTGACGAAGATTAAGTTTAGAAAGCCTACTAAGAAGAAAAAGTAGAAACCCCTAAATCCCCTAAAGGGGACTTGAATACAAAAGACGGAATGCCGTTGTGGTTTGAAAGAACGCAACGGCATTTTTGTTTTATACCGGAGGTTAATGATGGTTGACCGTAGGATTATGATGAAGTGACGCTGGGGAGTGATGGAGGGAGTTGTTAAAATGATGGGTGACCGAGGGAAAATGATGGGAAACCGCGCTTAAATGATGAATAACCGCGAAATTATGACCGATGACCGCGGCTTAATGATGAGTGACTGCGCCATTATGACCGATGACCGCGCTCTAATGATGGATGACCGCGAGTGGGGGTGTTTTGGAGGGGTTGTTAAATTGGTTGTTCTTTTGACAGCAAAATTCGCTTTTTGAAAAGGGTTTGGTGTAGAGGTGGGGTGTGTTTTTCTATTTGGTTTCTGTCCTTTTGCCTTGATGCAAAAGGACCAAAAAATCAAGGCTGTGAGGTTTTGGTAAGCTATGCTAAAACACTGGCAATGGCAGTTTTTCTATATAGTAAACGTTCTTTTGGCTTGAACCAAAAGAACCAAAAGTTCAAGGCTGTGTGACTTTTGGCTAAAAAATGTTCTGATTACCTAAACTGCGCAAACTCGCGCGTTATGATTTGTCGTAGGTGTGAGGTTTGTGTTGCGCTCAAACAGTGCGCAGTTCTTAACGGTAAGCAGAACATTTTTTTTAACGCCAAAATTCACAAGGCCGGGGGAAATACGGGGGGAAGGTTAGATTTGATGATTATTTTTGATGAGGTATTGCAAGACGAAGCAGAAACCACCGTATGAAAAAATACATCCAATTTAAGGTAAGCCGTGGGAATGAGTCGTATACTGGTTGGGTAAAAAACGACCCGGTTTATCTTACTGGTAATGCCCTTTTTGCAAATGCTTCTTTACCATATCAAAAGAAAGTTTCAAAATCACAGCTTCTCCTAAGAAATTCTGCCATTAAATTGGTGGCATATATATTCACAGCCATCATTGTATTTGCCATCGCAACTGGTTTAGCTGTTATTCAAGCCTCAAAAGAGCCAACTAGTATTATTACTGCAAACCTAGGGGAAATAGAATTCACTGGTTCAAGCCATTCGGTTGGTGAAAAAATCTTTAGGTGCCCTAGCAATATGGGCAATACCTTTGAAAGGTAATCATTGAAATGAAAGCATAGATAAAGGATGTTGCTGGTCTATTTTTTATAGAAGGGAATCCTTGCATTCGTTATCAAGCCGACTTCATTTGTTTCTGATTATTAATTTTGAAACATGAGACTACTACTTACAATATTTCTTTGCGTAACAATGATAAATGGGTTTTCACAAGGCGGCTTTACAAATTTAACGCCACCTCCAAGGCTTGATGTTAGTGGGATTAACAGATACTATGATGCCAATATGAAAGCACTTGAAATTAAACAAGCCCAATGGGAACAAGAACGAGTTCAGGCTGAGCGCGAAAGAGAAAATGAAAAACAAAGAACCAAAGCAAAAATGCAACAGATAAAATCCTACTATAGCTCTGTATCAAAGTATCCTGAAAGGTTAGGTGATGGTTGGCACAATGTCGTTGTTATGGACAATTATGATTATTGCGAAGACAGAAAGGTTTTTGTGTCAAACAATCAAATAACCAAATATTTTAAAGATGACTGGATTGAGAGAAAAGTAACATTCGCTGGTTCAATAACCAATGGTAAAACTTTAATTAAAGTAATTAGTGACGGTAATGAAGAAAGTGATTTTCTGGATGTTTATTTTATAGAAGACATTCTTAATCCTGCGGTAAGCACTTCTTCTCCCAAAACCCCTGGGAAAGTCAGTTTTTGGACGAACTATAAAAACCCAGGAAACTTGAAAGTTTATTTCAATGAAATATACTTAGGAACGTTTGAAGGATATTTTCCGAAGGATGCTCCTTTATGTGGTCAAGATGGAACATTGAGTCTTTCCTATAAACCGGGGACATATAGTTTTATGGCTATGTCAGAAGTAGGGCAACAATTGACTTGGCGAGGAACTATAACAATTCCAGAAGGTGGTTGTATTTTACAAGGGTTGGAAAAATAGTATCGAATTCTTGAACGTCAGAATTAGCTGTTGGGTTAGAGATAGTAGCGAAAAGTTGCCAAGTCCTTCAAACGCAAACGACTGATAATCCGTTTGTATCTAACACATAAATGTGGAAAATCAATGCTGTCTTTTAGATTGGAGAGCATATATTCGTGTTTGAAAACAATTAAAAGTTTGACTAAATAGTTTGCAACCTTCCAAAAGTTGCGGATAACAAGTTCCATAAGTTAGGATAACTAATGTGATTTTTTGTCAAAATGTTTTGATACTGGCTCGTCCCCTCCACAAGGACGGATCTTTGAAAAGGAGAATCGCGAGGCGGCTCTCCTTTTTGTTTTATACATATCAGTCCCCGCAGTGTTTCGCCTCGAACCCTGCGCGAGTGAAGCGCTAACCAAGCGCAGAGTGGTGAGGCAGAGACTGGGGACAATGTTAGGTAATGCAACACACCCCGTCAAAATTCCCGGAGCGGAATTTTGCCACCCCTCTCGAGAGGGGAAAATCAAACAGCCGAATGCAAAATACAAGGTTCTTCACTCGCGGAGCCTCGTTCAGAATGACAAACTATTGCGTGGAGGGCGGCTGTTGGGTTAGCGATAGTAGTGGAAAGCCCGGAGCCCGCTTTGGGGCGAGGACTTACTCATGCTATAATTGATTTTAAAGGAATTCGTGAATGCGAGGCGCATTTGTAACGGATAGCGCGACCGCGCCTCGCGGGAACCCCATGAATCTTGATTTTGTTTTTGTGCCAGAGGCAATTTCTCACATCCCAAACTTCACCGCCAGCTCAGCGCGGTTATTTCGTTCATCGGTCACCACTATTTTATATATATGCTGGCCGGACGCGAGGTTTTGGTCGAGCGTGTGGGTAAGGGTGGCGGACTTGGCATCGTAATCGGTAACGACCCATTGGCCATCTATATAAGTATCAAAATCAACAATGCCCGAGAGGTTGTCGGTTATTTTGGTAAGTATCTTTTTGGCACTGCGCATGTTGTGGCCGGCTACCAGGTTCATCATTTTTATTTGCGGAGCGGTGGTGTCGAGCTTTATATAATAAGTGCCGAACTCGCGCGCCCTGGTGGTTATAAAGCCCACTTCAAAACTGCCTCCGCGCGAGGTGGTGGCGCCTGTGCCGTCTTTATATACTACTACTGCTTTGTCGGCCAGCGCGGGGTTCAGATTCTCGGTTTTCAGGCGCAGGTCGAACCAGTCGAACACCTGTGTGTTGCTGTTGTCGAGCTGAAATATTTTGGAGAAAACAGTAGGCTCGGTAGAAAGGGCCGAAG
This sequence comes from Bacteroidota bacterium, assembly GCA_947478005.1. Taxonomy (GTDB): domain Bacteria; phylum Bacteroidota; class Bacteroidia; order Chitinophagales; family LD1; genus Bog-950. The sequence goes on along the minus strand of CANJVG010000002.1, from coordinate 44,928 downwards.
AAAAATTGAAGAACACATTGTCGAACAAACAACCCACGGGCAGCGTCATTTTTATATCGGGGTTCGAGAATTCGTTGACCGTGTCGTAAGCAAAACGCGCGGTGTATTTCAGTTCTTTCACTTTAAACAAAGTGCAGAGTTTATCCTGCTGCAATTTGAATTTTACGAGCGCCACATTGCCCGCAAAGTCACTTACCTCCACATGAATATCGTGCGGCTTTTCATCGCTCAAATTGATGATGCCGCTGTTGTCTAAACTGCAATAGACCGGGCAGTGGTTGCCGGGCTCTACAAAACATTTATGAAAAGTGCGGTGCGCTTCGTTGATGAAAATAGGATAGTCGGTATGGCTCAGCACATCGCGTTTATCGGAAAAAGCGATGCCGTCCATTTGATATTCGTAAATCATTTTGTCGCCATCAAAAACCGTAATGTTGTAGATGCCTACATGCGCATCCGAGAGATTAATGACATCAAAGGTGTTTATCGAAATGCCCACCCGCGCTTCATTCACCTTCACCAGTCCACCGGCCACTTCATAAATTCCTTTCTTGTTCGCAACGGCCGTGCGGTAACCATCCGAAGTGTATTTCAAATCGCCCAAAGGATAAATTTTCAGATAACTGACAATGGGTTTTAGGTCGTCTTTCAGTTTATAACCAAACAATAAAGGGTTATAAATTTTCTCGAGCGAATCGCGGATTTCAAAATGAAGATGTGGCCCGCCACTGCCGCCAGTGTTGCCGCTCAGGGCAATGGTGTCGCCTTTCTTCACCACCATTTCATCGAGCAATAAATTAAAATCAACTGCAAAATTTTCTTTGGCATACTGCTCTTTGCGCAGGCGCGCCATCAATTTCGAGTTAAACTTTTGGAGGTGACCATAAGCCGTTACATAGCCATTCGGGTGAGTAATGTAAAGTGCGTTTCCATAACCTGCGCCAGATACATTGATACGCGAAACATAGCCGTCAGCCGCAGCAAACACGGCATGGCCCTCTTCCTGATTGGTTCGCAAATCGAGCCCCGTATGAAAGTGCAGTCTGCGCGGCTCACCAAAATTACCGACTATGGTTAAAGGAGAAATGTCGAGTGGAGAAGAGAAATAGTTTTGAGGATAAGTTTTGGCACGGAGAACCGTATCGACTTGTGGCTTTGTGGAAGAAGCGGCTACCATTCGTTGGCTTGTTTTATGAAACGAAGTGTTCATTAAAACAATAAGCACCAACAAAAAGCCAACTTTAAGTATTCTCATAAAAGCAGTATCCCTTCTTCAAAGGTAATACGCATAATTTGATGTGAAAGGCGAATGATTCACACAAAAAATGAAAGTGCTTTTGTTTTCAGACAAGTTTGTCAATTGCCTCTGCCAGCTTTCTGTCTTTTTCGGTAACGATATTGCCTGCACTGTGGGTGTTTAGCGTAATCTCCACGCGGTTCCAAACGTTTACCCAGTAAGGATGATGGTCCTGCTTTTCTGCCAGCAAAGCAACGCGTGTCATAAAAGCAAAGGCTTCCGAGAAATCTTTGAAGAGGAAAGTCTTTTTGAGCGCGTTGCCTGACTTGTCAGGTAAAATTTCTTCGGTCCACATGGTTCTTGTATTTAAGTTCCTTTTAGGGATTTACTTAAAACTCCAATCATACTTATCCAAATTGCTAAGGCAAAGTTTCAGCAAATCAATATTGCCTCGAATATCGGCCTTGTGCGCCATTTCAATTACCGAATGTATATGACGGGTAGGAATAGAAACCGCTCCGGCTATAGTTCCGTTTGGAGCCATACGCTGCATACCGGCCGTGTCGGTTCCGCCAGCAGGTAACAATTCCGGTTGCCATTTAATTTTGTTTTTGTCGGCCAGTTCCTTCATGTACTTCACCATGCGGTAATCGCAAATGGCGGAAGAGTCCATAATTTTTATGGCTACACCATCACCCAGCGAAGTCACCCGCTCTTCGGGTTTGGCGCCCGGAGTATCAAAGGCAATAGTAGTATCAATACAAAAACTGAATTCAGCTCCAATATGATGAGCCGCCACCTGTGCTCCGCGAATACCCACCTCTTCCTGCACCGTAAAAATGCCATAGAAATCAAAAGGAATTTTTTTATCTTTCAGTTCACGAAGTGTTTCAATCAGAATAAAAACAGCAACACGGTTGTCAATACTTTTGCAGTTTACACAATCGCCCATTTCAATCAGTTCGCGTTCGCGGGTAACCGTGTCTCCAATAGACACAATCTTTACCACTTCCTTTTTGCTCATACCCAGGTCAATGAAAAAATCGGTGAGATGTAGCGGCTTTACACGTTCTTCGGCTGACATCAAGTGAATGGGTTTAGTGCCCATTACGCCAATCACATCCTTCTTTCCATGCACTACCACACGTTGAGCAGTCAGGGTTTTAGGATCAAAACCTCCGAGCGGGTGAAACCGCAGAAAACCATTTTCGTCAATATGATGAACAATAAAACCTATTTCATCCATGTGAGCCGCAGCCATCACTTTTTTAGCACTGCTCTTTCCTTTTTTCACCGCAATAAGGTTACCCATATTGTCAATAGAAATATCATCGGCAATGTTTTTGAGTTCGCGTTTAATGAGCTCACGCACCTTTTGTTCGTGACCCGGAACACCCGGCAATTCGCATATTTCTTTAAGCAGAGAAACGTTAATCATGTTTTTGTATTGAAGTTTTTAGTGCCGCAAACTTAGAATTTTTTAAAGGAGCATTTTGTGTTTTTAGCTTAACATAATTCCCCTGTAGAAATATTGTCGGGCGTGTTATCCTCTCTCTTTTTCCTATTATTGCTACATGAAGAATTTTGCGTTGATAGGTGCTTCGGGCTACATCGCACCGCGGCATTTAAAAGCTATTAAGGATACCGGCAATTCGTTGCTGGCCGCCTATGACCCTTTTGACAGCGTTGGAATTATGGATTCCTATTTCCCGGATGCTGCATTTTTTGTGGAGTTCGAGCGTTTTGATCGTCATATCGATAAATTGATGCGAAAAGGGACGCCACTTGACTATGTCTCTATTTGCTCTCCAAATTATCTTCATGATTCCCACATTCGTTTTGGTTTACGTATTGGTGCGAATGTAATTTGTGAAAAGCCCCTGGTCCTTAAGACCTCAAATGCAGAATCGCTTATTGCACTTGAGAAAGAAACGGGGAAAAAGATAAATACCATTCTTCAATTACGGCTGCACCCGAATATTTTAAAACTGAAAGAGAAAATTGAAAAAGGCGAAAAGGACAAAATTTACGATTTTGATTTGACCTATATCACTTCGCGCGGCAATTGGTATTACACCAGCTGGAAAGGTGATGTGAGCAAGAGCGGAGGAATTGCTACGAATATCGGCATCCATTTTTTTGATATGCTCAGCTTTTTGTTTGGTGAGGTAAAACAGAACATGGTGCATCTGCACACCCATGACCGCGCTGCGGGATATCTGGAGTTTGCAAAGGCCAGGGTTCGGTGGTTCTTAAGTATTAACGCAGACACACTTCCCGAAAGTGCCAAACAAAAAAATATGCGCACCTATAGAAGTATGACATTGGAAGGTGAGGAAATTGAGTTCAGCGATGGGTTTACAGATTTGCACACGCGCAGCTATGAAGAAATATTAAAAGGAAATGGATTTGGGGTCAGTGATGCACTGCCGAGTATTCGTATAGCTAACGAAATTCGCGATGCTCAGCCGGTTGGTCTGGTAGGCGAGTTTCATCCGCTTTGCAAGTTTCCGCTGAGCAACCATCCCTTTTCAAAAGTGTAATAAGTATTAATGCCAAATTCTATATTCAAACTTCTGCATTAAACTATGTGTGGCATCTCCGGTTTTTTTTCTCCCACTAAGCGGTTCAGTGAGGGCGATTTGCATTCGATGACGAATGTGATAAGCCATCGCGGGCCCGATGCTGCGGGATTTTATTTAAACGAAGAAAAAACCTGCGGACTTGGCCATCGCAGACTGAGCATCATTGACCTAAGCACAGCCGCCAACCAACCGATGGTTTCGCATAGCGAGCGATACGTCATGGTATTTAACGGAGAGGTTTATAATTTTCAAGAGATAGCCAAGCAGTTGAATATTTCCGCGCGCACCACAAGCGACACAGAGATTATTCTGGAGGCATTTGAGAAGAAAGGTGCTGAGTTCGTGAATTTGCTCAACGGTATGTTTGCCATTGCCATTTATGATAAGCAGAAAGAGCAATTGTATCTTTTCCGCGACCGGCTGGGCGTAAAACCGCTTTATTATTTCTATGCCGAAAACACTTTTGCTTTCGGTTCCGAGATAAAAGCATTGCTCGCTATTGATTTTGTGGCGCAAAATAGCGCGCTTAACAAGCGGGTCGTTCCCACGTTTTTATATGCCGGCTACATCCCCGAGCGGGAAACCATTTATCAATCTATTTACAAATTACCTGCAGGCAGTTTTGCTTTGGTTGACAAGCACGGCTTTGAAGTAGTTCACTATTGGAAGCCCGAAGATAAGATTACAACAACGGTTGTTACAGATTTTGATTCTGCTAAAAAAGAATTGAAAGAACTGCTCACTTCTTCGGTGCGCTATCGAATGATAAGCGATGTGCCGTTCGGCACTTTTTTGAGTGGAGGAATTGATTCAAGTGCAGTCACAGCGATAGCGCAAAGTCTTTCAGCTCAACCGGTGAAAACTTTTTCGATTGGCTTTAAGGAAGCGAAGTTTGACGAAAGCGAATATGCCCGAAAGGTTTCGAAACACCTCGGCACAGAACACCATGAGTTTATTGTCACCGAAAACGATGCGCTCGGCCTCATAGATAAAATGATGACAGTCTACGATGAGCCCTATGCTGATTCATCGGGCATTCCAACCATGCTGGTTTCAAAACTGGCTCGGCAACATGTAACCATGACTTTGAGCGGTGATGGGGGCGATGAATTGTTTATGGGTTATGGAGCATATACCTGGGCGAAACGATTAGACAATCCATTTGTGAAGAATTTGCGTAAAACTATTTCGTTGACGCTTGCGCAAATGGGAAGCCGTTATAAACGCGGAGCCGAGGTCTTCAATTACAGGACCGAGGCGCACAAGAAGAGCCATATCTTTTCGCAGGAGCAATACTTTTTTAGCGAAAAGGAATTAGATGGTTTGTTGAAAAATGATTTCAAACACGAAGTTTTGTTTAAGGAGGAATTTGAAACAAAACGAAAGCTATCTGCGGCCGAAGAGCAGGCATTGTTTGATATAAAGTATTATCTGAAAGATGATTTACTAACCAAGGTAGATATAGCAAGCATGCAGTTTTCGCTCGAAGCCCGAACCCCGTTTTTAGATTACCGGGTTGTAGAGTTTGCCTTGAATCTTTCGGAAGATTTGAAAATGAAAAATGGTGTGGCAAAGTATTTATTGAAAGAAGTGCTCTACGATTTTGTGCCGAGAGAACTTTTCGAAAGACCAAAATGGGGCTTCTCTATTCCCTTAGCAAAATGGCTCAAAACCGATTTACACTATTTGATTGAAAAATATTTGAGCGAAGAAGTAGTAAAGCAATGCGGAGCCGTAAAATTCGAAAAAGTGAAAACACTTGTTGCGCGTTTTGAAAAAGGTGAAGTTTATCTGTTCAATAGAATTTGGGTATTGATTCTTCTACATCGGTGGCTGTTCAATCATCAATCATCAATCGTCCATGTATAAGATTCTTTACCTTAGTTACGATGGAATGACAGATCCGTTAGGGCAGAGCCAGGTTATTCCCTATTTAGAAGGACTTTCAAAGCTTGGCTATGAGTTTACGCTGATAAGTTTTGAGAAACCTGAGCGGTTTGAAAAGTTTTCGAAAGAAATTTCGGAAAGGTTAAAGCGAAGTAATATTCATTGGGAGCCACTTTCTTATACCAAGAAGCCACCGGTTCTTTCTACCATTTACGACTTGGCAAGGATGCAGAAAAAATCTTTTGCTTTTAATGCCAAAACGAATTTCAGCATTGTTCATTGCCGCAGCTATATATCCGCCTTTGCTGGACTGGGGATGAAGCGAAAGTTCGGAACAAAATTTCTGTTCGATATGCGCGGATTTTATCCCGATGAACGGGTCGATGGGAAAATTTGGAATAGAAAAACCCCTGTCTATAACTCCATATATAAATTCTTTAAACAGAAGGAAAAGGAATTTTTGACAGAAGCGGATTATACTGTAAGCTTAACCAATGCTGGTAAGAAAATCCTTCATGCGCGAAATGAAATACCTAACCAACCAATTCCTATTCAGGTTATTCCTTGTTGTGCCGATTTAGAAATGTTTTCTCAAAAAAGTGTGGACGAAAAACTAAAACGGGAACTGCGAACAAAATTTCAGCTTACTGGAAATGAGTTTGTTTTGAGTTATCTTGGAAGCATAGGAACATGGTATATGCTTAGCGAAATGCTGGACTTTTTTAAATGTTTGTTAGAAAAACATCCGGATGCTAAGTTCCTGTTTATTACAAACGAGTTACCTCAAAATATTTTGCACAAAGCAATCGAGAAGAATATACCCGAAAGTGCTTTTTTGATTACTCCTGCAAAGCATTATGAGGTACCAACCTTTCTTTCTCTGTCAAACTGGAATCTGTTTTTCATTCTTCCTGTTTTCTCAAAGCAAGCCTCATCACCCACCAAACAGGGAGAAATAATGGGAATGGGTATTCCTCATGTTTGCAATGCCCATGTTGGTGATGTGGATGAAATAACAGAAAGATTGGAATCCGGAATTTTGGTACATGAATTTTCTGTAAGTGCGTATCAAAAAGCCATTGACAAAATGATTTCAGACAAGAGGGTTTTCAATAAAGAAAAGATTATTGCCGCTGCGGGTGAAATTTATTCGCTTACGAAAGGTGTTCAAAAGTATGCACAGGTCTATGAGGCGTTGATAAAAGGGAATGAGTTGAGGGAATAATGCCTACTTTCGGGAATAAGAACATAGAGCCCCATGAGGTTGAAAAATTTATTCCGCTTACTTTTTCTTTTACATGCATTGTTTTTAGGAAACAATTTGTTTTCTCAAAGTTTTGCTCCTTCTGATTTGCCTAACTTGACATTGTGGTTAAAGGCAGATAGTGGTATAACACAGGGTACTGGAGGTGTAAGTATATGGAAGGATGTGAGCGGTCATGGCTATGATGCGGTACAAAATACAACGGGTAGTCAACCTGATTCTGTTATGCCCGCTGAATTGTGTGGCAAACCTGCTATCCGCTTTAATAGCACAACAGATGTATTAACCGGCCCTACAATTTCCGGTATAGGAAACACTTCCATTACCTTATTTATTATAGCTAAGCCTAATCCGGTTACTGGCAATCGCTCCATTTTTTCGATAGGCAATATCGGGACGAACGGCTTTTTTCTTTGGCATACAGCCGCTGTTGTACAACTTAGAAACAACGGAGCAATAGCTTATAATGGTAATTCCAGCGCGCAATACTACCTATTCACTGCAAAGAAGAATTTCTTAGTCGCTGATACTCTTTTTAGAAACGGAGTTCCCGGGATCCCACCTTCAACGGCTACAGCGTTTGTAGATACTGCAACCTATAATCTTGGCAAGGCATCATTTTCAAGTTTTTTTGGCGGAGAAATTGCAGAGATAGTCTTATACAAAAGCGCGCTTTCCCCAACTGATAGAGGAAAGGTTGAAAAATATCTTTCCGATAAATACGCACCACCACCTTCTTTAGGCAACGATACTACCATTGTCTTTGGGTTTTGTCCTGTAACATTGAAGACTGGAGGCATTTGTTATTCGAGTTATACCTGGTCAACCGGGGCAACAACCCCAAGTATTAATGTAAATCGAACTGGTAGCTATTGGGTACGCACTACTGATATTTTCGGCAGACAACTTTACGATACGATTAAAGTCACTTTTCCTAATGTAAACATCAATAAATCGGATACCATCATTTGTTTAGGCGATACAATTGCGATTGCACCACAGCTTTCGTCTTTTTCTAACTATACCTTCACTTGGAGTACTGGTGAAACGTCACCTTCTATTGCTGTTAGCACCTCAGGAGATTACTATGTCACTGTTAATGATGGCAATTGTCTTGCTTATTCAGATACCATAACTATTACTGGCGATTCATTTAGAAATACTGTTTCGCTTGGCCCGGACACAAGTATGTGTGCGGGAAATTTCATTGGAATAAAAGCTCCGATTAATGGGTGGAATGCTTTACAATTTCATTGGTCCACTGGAAGTACGGATAGTTTGATAGCTATTTCCGGTGCCGGACAATATCGAGTGACTGTAACTAATACGCGAGGATGTAGTGGATATGATACTACTGCCGTGGCCATTACCGGAAGTGCTCCAACTATTCAGTTTGTTGGAGACACAATATGCTTGGGCGAAACTTATTTTCCTTCAAATACAACAGCTCCAATTGACACCCCAATTGCATATAACTGGGATTTCGGAAATAGTAGCCAAAGTACAGCACCTAATCCTAACTATATATATCCTGACACAGGAAAATACATGGTTTCTCTAACAGCTACAACAAATGCAGGATGCTCAAGTACTTCGAGCCGTTCTGTTTTGATAAAGCCCAACCCTATGGCCTCTTTTCAAACGACAGTGGCTTGTATAAATAATAGCTATCAGTTCAGCGACTTAAGCACTTCGCCTGTTGGAACCAGCATCAATTTCAGGGATTGGAATTTCGGTGATACTACCATTCATTCATTTGTACAGAACCCATCTCATTTTTACCTGTACCCCAACAACCATCCGGTTACTTTAATTGTTTCTGCTACCAACGGATGTACCGACACGCTTCAAAATATATTGCCGGTAGTTGCCACCTATACTTTGCCCGACAGTCCTGTACTTCAACAACCGACCGACAACTATCAGTTAGGAAGTCAGAACATTAATTTCGTTTGGTCGCCTTCTCAAAATGCAGTTCGATACGCCCTTCTCGTTTCCGGAGATTCTTCATTTACCACCGCAATTGCTTCTAATAATATTAGTGCTACACAATACGCAGCTTTTGTCCCAAGCAATCCGGTTTATTACTGGAAGGTCAGAGCCTATAATATTTGCAATGATTCTTCTGAATCTGTAAGACGTTTGTTCACGATGTTTAATCCTTCCAATTTGGGAAACCTTGCGTTATGGTTGGAAGCGGATGCTGGAATTACACAGCATGGCGACACAGTGAGTCAATGGAGTGATCAAAGCGGTAATGGTTATCACGCTACCCAAAGTAATATCAACAATCAACCGAAAAGAGTTTATCCTGCTGAACTGTGCGGAAAACCAGCCCTTAAATTTGATGGCATTGACGATATATTGAATGGCACAACCATCCCAAACATTGATACGGGCTCTTTGAGTTTATTTTTGGTAGGGAAAACTTATACCACCAGTGGAAACAGAACATTCTTTTCAATTGGAACCAGCACCACAGGAATGTGGATGTGGCATGGTGGGCCAACATTTGAATTTAGAAATAACGCCAGCCAGATTACTACGCCAATAGTTGCCAATAGCTATTACTTACTGGATGCGGTGAAATCCTTAAACACCAATGCAAAGCTTTATAAAAATGGTCTTTTGACTAGTACGGGTGCACTGCCTGCCCTTACTGCTCCTTTTGTAAACGGTGATTATAGCTTGGGTAAGCTCCAAGCAGCTTTTTCATATTTACAAGGAGAAATAGCGGAAGTGATTTTGTACAAAGGGACGCTAAGCACTTCCTCCCGCCAACAGGTAGAGAACTACTTGTTCAATAAGTATAGCGCACCTGTAAATTTGGGTCCTGATATTACGGTGAATTATGGCTTTTGTCCAGTGCAGCTAAATGCTACTAACTGCTATAAAACTTATTCGTGGTCAACGAATGAAACCACTCCCACAGTTAATGTAAATCATAGCGGTGTTTATTTTGTAGAGGTGACTGATATCTTTGGTAGGATAAGTAGAGATACAGTGGTTGTGAAATTTCCAAATATCAACTTAACAGTATCAGATACAACTATTTGCTTTGGAGATACGGTGCATATACAAACTCAATTAACTTCAATCAACGGTTACTCTTTCCACTGGAATACAGGAGACAGTTCAACCTCCATTCAAGCTAATACAAGCGGAAATTATTACGTACAGGTTTCTGGAAACGGCTGCTCTTCTTTTTCCGATACGCTTACCGTTGTTATTGATACATTCCAAAATACCGTTTCTTTGGGTTCTGACACAAGTATGTGCGCTGGTAATTTAATTGGCATTAAGACCCCTGCAATTGGCTGGGCAGGGTTTCAGTTTCAGTGGTCAACGGGGGAGACGAATGCTTACGCGATAGTTCCTGATTCGGGCAATATTTCAGTTACTGTTACAAACAATATCGGCTGCAAAGGAAGTGACGCTATTTATATAACAAAGATAGGAAGCACTCCTAACGTATTTTTTACAGGAGATACCATTTGTTTGGGTCAAAACTATGTCCCGCAAAACAATAGTGTTTCCGCTGATACATCTCATATCTCGGGCTATACCTGGGAGTTCGGAGAAGGAGGCATCGCAACTGATGCATACCCAAGCTATCCCTATTTAAATGTTGGCAATTATACGGTTACTCTCAGTGTAGCAACAAATGTGGGTTGTTTAAACTATGCGATTCACACGGTTTTAGTAAAGCCCGTTCCTTTAGCTGCATTCCAAGCCGGAACAGGATGTACTAGTGCCCCTTTCCAGTTTATTGACATAAGTACAGCGCCACAAGGAGATAGCATTAATCAATGGGACTGGAATTTTGGTGATGATTCGGCACATTCCTTGATTAAAAACCCACCACACCAATATATCAGTAGCAACACTTACCCAATCTTATTTATTGCTACCGCTTCAAACGGCTGTTCCGATACCATTATAGATACTCTATTGGTGGTTCAGAATGCTCCCAACCCTCAAGCTATTTATCTTCAAAGTCCGGCAAATAATTTTCAGGTTATATCTCCAACGGTTACCTTCAGTTGGGCTGCTACACAAAATGCAAGCGATTACTCGCTTTTGATTTCTACCAACTCAAATTTTAGCTCTCCACTCACAATAGACAATATAGTCGCCACTCAACACACCACTACCGTTAGTGGAGGGCAGACCTTTTACTGGAAGGTAAGAGCCTATAATATATGCGGAGTCTATTCGGAATCATCCATTAGAATATTTACCTTATTCACACCTACAGATTTATCTAATCTTACTTTATGGCTAGCGGCAGATGTTGGAGTTACACAAAACGGAGGCTTAGTAAGTGTTTGGAATGATTTAACCCCAAACAACTTTAGTGCCACACAACCCGATACCACCAAGCAACCCAGACTTGTGAATCCAATCGAATTGGTTAAACCTGCTTTGAGGTTTGGAGGAGTTGACGATGTGCTTGGTGGGGCGTTAATTCCTGGCATAGGAAGTTCATCTGTAAGTTTGTTTGTGATAGTTAAGCCAAATGTAACCACAGGCAATCGCTCTATTTTCTCAGTTGGGGCAGCGAATGGTTTATTCCTATGGCATTCTGCAGGACGATATGAGTTTAGAAATAACAGTCAAACAGCTTATGGTCCGACTATAACTTCTGAATATTCCCTCATAACGGCAAAAAAGAAGCTTGGTGCATTTGATAGTATTTACAGAAACAGTGTGCCAATAAATGGTGTTCTGTCGGCTGCGGCTGGTGCTGCGGTTCCGGATACTAACTATGTTCTGGGTAAAGCCCCATTTTCCACATTTTTCAATGGAGAAATTGCCGAAGTAATCCTCTACAAAAATAATTTGAATAATACTGAACGGCAGCAGGTAGAAAATTACCTTTACAATAAGTATTCCCCACCTGTAGACTTAGGACCTGATAAAAACCAAGCATATAGTTTATGTCCGGTGCCTATTGAAGCAGGAATAAGGTTTAAGGAATTCCTTTGGTCAACCGGAGATACTACGCATAGTATTAGTGTGTCAAAAGGCGGAACGTACTGGGTAAGAGCAACAGATGTATTTGATAGGGTGAGCAGTGACACCATTCAAATTACTCTGCCTTATGCCGGGATGAATACTCCTGATACTGCAGTATGTATTGGTAGCTCTATAAACATTGTCCCAATCCTTCCTGAAGGTTCTCTTTATACCTTTTTGTGGAATGATAGCATTTCGGTAAATCCATTTTATCCTACCGATTCTTTCGGAAATTATTTTTGTAGTATAGCAGATAGTGCTGGATGTATACTTGTTTCCGATACAGTTCGAATAACGATTGACAGTTTTCCTTTAATTTCCCTTTTACCAGTTGATACCGGCATGTGCTCTGGTAACAATTTGGCTATAGAGACAGGTATTTACCACCCGCGCAACCAACTTTGGTCTACTGGTGATACTACAGTCCAAATCACTATTAGTACAAATGGAATATTTTCTGTTGATGTTACTGACATTAACAGTTGTAACGTGAGGGACTCTGTTGCTGTTACTATTAAAGGAATAGCGCCAACGGCTTATTTTACCGCAAGCCGTGCATGCTTTGGTGATTCGGTTCACTTTCTAGACTCCTCGGTAACGATTCAACCAGATGTTGTTAGTTTCTGGAATTGGAGTTTTGGAGATAACGAAGGTTCTGTTTTAAAAAATCCTTCACATTCCTACCCTATTACCGGTGACTTTGTAGCTACTCTTTACATAAAAACTGATTCGGGATGCACCGGATCATATAGCGCCCCTATTAAAGTTTTTGCGAAGCCCGAGGCGAAGTATAGTTATCCTGGGATAATTTGTGCAGGGAATTCTTCGCAGTTTTTCGATAATAGCATTGTATTGCCAACGGACACAATTATACAATGGAAGTGGTGGTTTAATCAAACAGATTCGTTCAACTCAAAAAGTGTGGCCTACTCATTCCCAACACAGGGAAATATTCCTGTGATATTCCGAGTAACTACAACCAACGGTTGTAGCGATGCCATTACAAGTTTCATTGAAGTATTTCCATCCCTAGATGCTAATTTTAATTTCAGCCAGACTTGTTTGGGTGACTCAACAAAATTTGTCGACATTACGCCTTCTCTTTCCATAGTTCGCTGGCAATGGAATTATGGTGATGGAAGCTTTTTTGCGTCCTTACAAAACCCAATTCACCGATATTTAGTTCCTGGAGCATACAATGTAAGCCTTGCGGTAGAAAATGCAATTGGTTGCGTTGATACGATAAGTAAAAACCTGTTGGTTGTGGAACAGCCAATTGCTGACTTCACAAATCTTTCGCATTGTATAGATTTAAGCTATACGCCAAAAGACAGCAGCAGTTCTCCAAGCGAACCCATCCACCGTTGGGATTGGAATATAGGAGGCACATTGTTTAATAACAATCATTATCCGCAATCTTACTTTGCCGATACCGGAAATTATACAGTGAAGCTATTAGTAACTACAAATAGCGGTTGCAGAGACTCCGTTTCAAAGATAGTTCAGGTGCATCCAAATCCTGTTTCTCTATTTGCCATGGCTCCTTTGTATGGCGAAGCACCGGTTAATGTTACATTCAACAACCATAGCACTAACGCGACTTCGTATATCTGGAATTTCGGAGATGGAAGTGCCGTTTCATCTGCTGAAAACACAACACATACTTATTCGCAGAACGATACTTTTCATATTGTCCTCACGGCCACTTCTGATTTTGGATGCTCAAATACAAGTTCTCAAACCTTCTACGTTTCACATACTGATTTAGATCTTTCAGTAGATGCCGTTGAATCTGTTTCTCAAGTACAGAACGATGGTTCGGTTCTGATAAATGTTAAGGCATTAATGAGCAACGTAGGAACAAGGACTATTACTCATATTCTCGCCTATGCTACCTTAGGAACCGGGGGGGTGATAGCCGAGGACTGGACAGGATTGCTGCAATCGGGACAGATTATGGAAGATACTTTTCACGCCCGCTTTGTGGTGGCAGCTTCTAATGCAAATTCATATGTGTGTGTGGAGGTTGTGGAAGTGAATCATGGAGAAACCGAATTGAGGACAGATAATAATCGTCAATGTGAATCACTTACTGGAACAATGCAATTGGTTGGACCATCTCCGAATCCTGCGTTCAACCAATCTACACTTGGAATCGTTTTGCCTAAAGCCGGAAAAGTATCCATTGCTATTGTTGATGCACTTGGGCACTATGTCATGCCCGAAACAGAACTTGATTTTCCTGTAGGTCGAAGCGATTTTGAAATTCCAACAGGACTTATGCTGGCTGCCGAGTATTTTATTCGGGTTACGTATAATGAAGAAAAGACGGTTCGAAAATTCATTCTGCAAAAATAAATTCAGCTACTGATTCAAACGATGAAACACATCGCCATTTTTGCCAGCGGCAATGGAACAAATGCCAAGGCTATAATTGAACATTTTGCCAACCATCCCGAAATACGGGTGGCTTTGGTGCTTACAAATAATCCGTCTGCCGGGGTTCTGAAGATAGCACATGAACACAAAATCATTTCTGCTATTGTCAACAAGAATTCTTTGAATAAGGAGGAGGTAATGATGAAGGTTTTGAACGCACAGAAAATTGATATGATTGTTCTGGCCGGATTTCTACAACTAATTCCCGCTTTTCTGTTGCAAAATTTTCCAAAGAAGATCATCAACATACACCCTGCTCTTTTACCAAAACATGGAGGCAAAGGAATGTATGGACTCAAAGTACATCAGGCCGTGCTTGCCAATAAAGATACGGAAACAGGAATCACCATTCATTACGTGAATGAAGTTTATGATGACGGGGAAATTCTTTTGCAAAAGAAAGTCGTAGTCGACCCAAATGATACTGCGGAATTGCTTTCAGCTAAAGTTCAGCAATTAGAGCATGAATGGTATGTAAAGGCTATTGAAGACTTACTTCGCTGATCTCTTCGTTGAAAACTTTGGTATAACTCCCCAAGTTTCACTTTCTCCAAATTTTACTTTTGCGCGCAATTCCAAACACACATCATGCGCAAAAAAATTAAGTCAGCCCTAATTTCGGTTTATTACAAAGACAAGCTGGATTTACTCGTAAAAGAACTCGACAAACTCGGTGTAAAAATATACAGCACCGGAGGCACGCAAAGTTTTATCGAAGGCTTAGGCATAAAGGTTACGGCAGTAGAAGACCTTACTTCGTATCCTTCTATACTTGGCGGACGAGTAAAAACACTTCACCCAAAAGTATTTGGAGGAATTCTTGGAAGAAGAGATAATGCCACAGACCAAAAAGAAATGGCACAGTATGAAATACCAGAAATTGATTTGGTAATTGTTGACCTCTACCCCTTTGAAGAAACAGTGAAGGCCGGGAAAGGCGAAGATGATGTAATTGAAAAAATTGACATTGGCGGCATTAGTTTGATTCGCGCGGCTGCAAAGAACTTTAACGACACCGTTATTGTTTCCTCGCGCAACGATTATGAATCGCTGCTGGAAATACTGCAAGCCAAGAATGGCGAAACCGATTTAGAGGATAGAAAGAAGTTTGCGGCTAAAGCGTTTATGACTTCCTCGCACTATGATACTCTTATCTTCAATTACTTCAATAACGAATTCAAATTTGAGGTTTTCAAAAAGAGTGAACTCAACGCAAAGGTTCTGCGCTATGGCGAAAACCCACATCAGCGCGGTGTTTTTTATGGCAATTTGGATGAGTTGTTTGAAATCCTCAATGGCAAAGAACTTTCCTATAACAACCTGGTAGATGTAGATGCATCCATCAATCTGGTGTCAGAATTTACAGAACCAACGGTGGCTATCATTAAGCATACTAATAGTTGTGGATTGGCCAGTCGCGAGAATGTTTGCGAAGCTTATAAAGCGGCTTTTGCCTGCGACACCACGTCAGCCTTCGGTGGAGTAATTGCTGTTAACCGCCCAATTGATTTGGCAACGGCTAATGAAATGAATTCACTTTTCTTCGAAGTACTCACTGCACCGGGTTACGATGATGATGCTTTGGCTGTTTTGAAATCAAAAAAGAACCGCATCCTGCTAAAGCAAAAGGCAAGGATTTCTACCGCAAAAATTTTCAAGAACTTACTCAATGGAGTTTTGGAACAGGATGCTGATACTAAAGCAGAGGGCAAAAACGAATTCAAATTGGTTACCACCAAGACGCCAACAGAAAAAGAAATTTCCGATTTAGAGTTTGCGGTTATTGCCGTTAAGCATTTAAAGAGCAACGGCATTGCTTTGGTTAAAAACAAACAGCTGGTTGGCAGCAACTGCGGACAAACTTCACGAGTGGATGCTTTGCAAAACGCTATCCGCAAAGCTGGCGAGTTCGGTTTTGATTTGAACGGTGCTGTGATGGCCAGTGATGCTTTTTTTCCATTTCCAGATTGTGTAGGTATTTCTGCCGAGGCCGGCATTACTGCCATTGCTCAGCCCGGAGGTAGTATTAAAGACCAGGACTCGATAGATGCCGCCAACAAAAACGGGCAGGCTATGGTAACAACCGGAGTTAGACATTTTAAGCACTAAGCTTCTTTCTTTGTTCTGTTTTACCGGAGAAGCGTAATACTTCCTTTCATTCGCCTCATATCCTCATCAGCAATGGGCGATATTTCAATGATGTAAACAAACACTGCCGGTTGTAGCGGTTTCCCTTTGTAGATTCCATCCCATTTAAAGTTCAGGTCGTAGCTGTCAAATACCTTTTCGCCAACGCGGTCGAAAATCATTACGTGCATAAAATCTATATCCTGTATGTTGCCAAACATTTGGAAGAAGTCATTATTCCCATCGTTGTTAGGCGTAAAAATATTGGGAACGAATACCTGAAGAAACGGGTCAACATGCACTTCGCGATTGGTGGTGTCTTCGCAAGGTCCGTTTCTGGCAGTGAGGGTAATTATATACGTACCCGTTTTAGTATAGCCGTGTGAGCCCGGATTAATTTCATTGCTGTATTTACTATCCCCAAAATCCCAGAAGTAAGTATTGCCGGTAGGTGTACTCTTATTTTGTATCGGGAAAACATATTCGGGACTGTTTACAAAAGGCTGGTCAACGGTGAAGAATGCGGTAGGCGATGGATAAACAGTAATATGGAAAGTATCACCAACCGCCTTGCAGGCACTATCGTTGTTGTTGTAAGCAGAAAGGATTATCGAATGCAGTCCTGTCTCATTGGCAAAAAGCGGAAGAGTGCCATCATACGTAGTTACAAAAGTGGAATGGTTACCATAAACTATATTCCATTGATAGGTGGTATTCGGTGTAACCGTATCTACCGAAAACAAGGTGAGAATAGAAGAACACGCAAACGTATCTGCACCGGTAAGGTCTGCCGAGGGCGTCTGATAAACGGTAGCATGAAATTTAGCGGTGTCTGAATAACATCCGTTTATGCCCAACGCAATCACCCATCCGTTGAATGTGCCGGTAGTGTGATAGGCATGATTTGGGGTAGAAGACAAAGAATCAAAGGTGCCATCACCAAAATAGGTTTGATAAGAACTTGCCGGAATAATTCCCGTGTTTTGAGTATGAATAGTAACAACACTATCGGTGCAGGCAACAGAAGGTGCCGAGGCAGAAATAACCGGACCCGGATTTACATGAACCAGTAAATTGTCGGACCTTACCTGGCAGGCACAATACATCGTTAAGCCAACGGTATAATCACCGGGAGCCTGATAGGCATGGATAACCGGTGAATCGCTGGGCATAGCCTGTGTAATGCCGCCATCACCAAAATCGTAAGTGACCGAGCAGCCGGGAACGGTAGAAGAAGAAAAATGAAAATCTTCATACACACATTTTTGGAACGCATCGGTATAAATGGCCGGTGAAAAATCAGCCGAATGTACAATGACCTGCTTGACAATGCTATCGTATCGACCGCAGGAGAAAACCCGCAATTTGAAAGTATAAGTTACATCCGAGGCATAGGCGTAGAGGGTGTCAAATTGTTCCAATGTGTTGCTGGTTGAAAACAAAGTATCGTTTCTAAACCATTCGAAGCTGGCCCCCACAGCAGATATTGAATTGTTGATTAGGGTGATGGGCAATGGACTGCATACCGAATCATAGTTCAAATCCATAAGCGCCTGGGCCCCCGGAAAAAAACAAATAGGCTTGGAATCATTTATGGCGGCACATCCGGGATACGACACCGATAAGGTAAGCGATTCGCAGACCACCGTGCCGCCAATGTTTTGTGCAACAATCACCGGCATGGTATCGGTCACATTCGTTTGGTAAGTCCATTGATAGGCGTAGCGAACATCGGGTGTAAACAAAATAGTAGCTGTTTCTCCATTGCAAATGGTATCCGCGCCAAAAGAGAAAGTAGCATTGGGAGCAGGAATAACCATAACCGTATCTAAAATTGTAGTGTCGCATGCTCCGTTCGAAAACTTTAAGGAGAGATTGAAAATGCCCGTGCCGGCATAGGTGTGCGACAAATTATTATCCGTGGTGCCATCGCCCCAATTGATAGTAGGCGTCAAGGCTCCGTTTGTTCCCGTAACCGAAAAAGAAGAGTTCTGACAAATTGTATCAGGGATGTTTTCAGTGGCGTTAATGGAAGTGCTGATATAAATATGCCCGGTGTCGCGGAAGGTGCAGTTGAGCCCGTCAGTATAAACACTTGTAAATGGATTGTCGAAATTGGTAGCAGTATCTCCGTTGATGGCAGAAGATACAATTCCGTTTACCGAAAAAATCATTCCCGGAGTATCACCTGTAAGATTTACTAAGCCGGGATAGGCGCAAAAATTTTGATCGATACAATAAGCCGGTGTGCCTTGAGCCGTAAGGGTGAAGGTAACACTGTTGCCACACGAAGGTGTGTAAACAAAGGGAAACACTCCGACCGTGGTAACCGGGAATGTATCACTCGTTACAGGCACTCCGTTCAACGTTGGAACAATGCCGCCAAACGAGGGCAGAATACAATTGGTCTGCACACATTGCGTGGTGTCGGGTCGAAGGGTCACTACAATAGGTGTGTTCAGCACAAAGGTGTCGCGATAAACGAGGGTGTTGCAAATGGTAATAGACGTGTCGGCAATATAATAGGTGCCTGCATGGGGCAGGGCTATGATGTTGCTCGGTATGGTGCCGGAAGTGTTTGAAAAAAGAATGCCCGCACTGTCTCTTAGTGCAAAATGATTGGTTTGTGTGGTGGCCGAACTCGAGAAATAATCGGAGAGAATAATTTGGTTGTTGCCGGTGAAGCAACCATCGGGCACAAAACCCTGCACAATATTTACTCCCTCGTCAATATTGATGGTTTTGGTTTGAGGACATTGGTCATAGATGGTGGTGATGGTATAGTTTCCGGGGGCAGTAAATGTAATGGAAGGAGAGGCTGTGGTGTCACCCACAATAGTAGCGGAACCACCGGGCGAAACGGTAGTGTTTAGCGTAACGTGTCCGTTTCCGCCCGCAGCAGTAAGGTGCAATTGGACTGCAGTGCCCGTGCAGTAGGGTCCTGCAGGAAGTTGAAATGTGTCCAGTTCTTCTATGTATACTTTTGCCCAATCCTCGCTTATGCCGCAGGTATTTTCGGCATGTAGCTTCAGGGTATAGTAGGCAGGGCCGGATGAAGGATGGGCATAACAATGAATAGGGTCAAAAAAAACAGCATCGGGGGTGTTCGAAATAGTGGTGTCGGGGGTGCCATCGCCAAAGCTCCAGGTATAATCGGTTGAGTCAGTGTTCCAATAGGTATTGGTGCAGCAGTTGCTCAAATCCAGACTTGCACAAACTGTATTGCACAGGATAAGAATCTTTTGTCCCTGGATATAATTGGTTGTGTAAATAGGCAGAAACCGAACGCGTGGTTTAAACCGAAAAGAAATAGCGGTGCTCGATGGCGTGTAACTATAACTGCCGGGACACTTCTTAAAAAAGTGGGCCTCGATAGGGCACACGATTGCCGGCTGACCTTGAAGAAAAGGAGTAGGGCAACTGTCGGAAGGCGAAAAAACATAGGCATGCACCACATTGAAAACAAGCAATGGCGGATTCACGAGCATGGTGTCTTTGCCATCGCCAAACTTTACATAAATAGAATCTACCAGAATGTCGGATTTTAACTCAATAGTGTCGGAACTGCGGTAGCAGGCGGGGCTCACGCTCACCACCGAAACCGTAGGGTTAATAATGCCGCAGCCTGTTCCCGGGGGAAAAGATACAAAGGGCGGCACATGCAATTGTGCCTTGGCCGAAAAGGCCGCAGTGAGGATAATCGATAAAAGCAGATGGCTTATAAAAGCACTGATGCTTGTTTTTTTCATTTCAACTTCTCTTTAAATCTATGTGCTGGGCGCTTGATAAAGTCCCTGGTGTATGTCCTTCGCGATGCAAGTTAAATTCTTTGGCATGTATTTTCAAAAAATACGCATGACCATTTATGGGGCTGAATTAGTTGTAAAAGAAAAACCTTTCAAAGCTATGCCACACCTTCTCCTTAAAAGCAAAAGAACCCCGACAAAATTTTCAGATTGAAGATACCTGAACCGGATGAAAAAAACTGATTAAGCTCTCTTGTTTGTTGGAGCGGAAGACACTGCTTTTTTGCACACATAGGTAATAAATATTTATCGCGAAAAAAATAAAATTTCGGCCTGTTCGAATATACCTTTGGGCATCAATTTTTTTAATCAAAAACCAAATTTTTACACATGGGAAATTTACTAAGCAATCGAATTTCGCAGAGTATTTCTGCAGCAGAAAAAACAGCCGTTATTGATGACCTGAACAAAGTAGAGGCCGACCTGCCTTGGCTAACCGGTTTAAATGTGGATGAGCGATCATCTCTTCCAAAAATTAATGCGGTGAACCGCGACTTTGTAGCAGATGCTATTGACGTGATTGTAAACAATCCTGATTTTTTTCCGAACTATTTTGTGCCGGCAGAAATGCAAAAAGACTTTGCGCTTTACAATCAATTAAATGAGATTGTGCTGGTGTCAGAGCGGGTACATGAAAAACTGAGGGACACGCAAATGTTGGCAGGCTCAGAGGCCTATATTGCGGCCCTGACTGCTTATCGTTTGCTGCAAAGCGCTGCACAAGATGGTGTGCCGGGAGCCGATGCGCTCTACAATCGTTTGCGCGAACGCTTTGCGCTACAGGGGGGTAAAACGGATAATTCAACCCCGGTTAATCCTTAAGAAAAGGGAGAGCCCGTTTAGCTAAAACCACAGCCCGTTTACTGAAAAAGTGAGCGGGCTTTGCTTTTTGCATCGGTCACGCGGCTTTTTGCTCGGGCACCTGAGCCGAAGGGTGGCGGGGCTGTCCTTTAGGCTCCGGGCGCTTTGCTTTTACCTCCGAGCTCTTAGTTTTTAGCTGAACTGACCCACCTTTTTGCTCAACCCACCCACCTCAAAGGTAGGGGGTACCCACCTCTGGGGTGGGGTAAATGATAATTTTAACCTTAAAAAAGGGGTTTTTGCCATTTTTGGAATTTGGAGAGGTTGTTGGGGGATGCGGGGGAATAGAGTATGCGCATGTTTGATAGATTTGGGGTGCCATATTTATAAGTTAGCCGTGATTTAGATAACAAGATACAATGAGAATTATTAAAGCGATTATATCTTTCTTCTTACTGGCTATCTGCTTTGCAGCTAGTAGTATCACTTTCGCTTTTTGGCTAAATACATTCGAAAAGCCAGTTGAGTTCGGGAAAGATTTTATCGGTATGGAGTATTCAGCCGTTATACATCATTTTGGGAAAGAACCTGATGTAATTGAGAAAATGCCAATGGGAAAATTAGATGCGGAATTTAAAAATGCCTACGGTTCTTTTATTGACACTTGCAATGTAAAGCATCAAATAATTAAGTTCACCTATAAAAATGTAATGGGCGATATAACTTTATGGGCATATGACAACAACAATTCAATAGAGATAATTTTAGCCCGTTAATATGCAAATGGTGTTTTACTTCATTCTAATTTTAATAATAAATGCAGCTGTATTCTTTCTGCTAAGTAGGAGTATCCGTTTTGCAGAAAATAAGAGAAGGATTATATCTACAATGACATTGTTTTTGTTGATGTCGTTTGCAACTGGTCGTTTTTTTGAAAAGAGGTATACAATTCCGGTAAAACTTGCATCCAATATCTCAGGTCAGTCAATCGAAGATTTAGATTGGTTTAAAGAGGGTGAAGTACAGCGGTTCGCATTGAACCAATATGACAGCATTAAAGATGAAAGGGTAAAAATTATTTTACGGCAGTTGTCAAATGAATGCAATAAGAACGATTCAGTTTCAAGCTATTTACATTTAGCACATGTGAAGTTCAATAATTTGAAAATCTGGACCCACAAAACCGAACATGGAAACAAAATCTTCCTGGTATCACGGGAGCATCTTTTAAAATAAACCGAGTCCGCGCAGGTTCTCCCTCTCGGGACCCTGCGGAAGATAAGGCACAAGTTACCCTTTGTGAAAAGACGCAAAGATTTTTCGTGCTCTGCACAATAATATTTCTGCCCTGCGTTTTATAAGCACAAAAACAAAATCAAAGGATATGAAAACAAACTCTACACTCGATTTATTATTGCTACACGCTTATGGCGAAACCACTTTGGAAGAAAGAGAACTACTGGCCGCTGAACTAAGCGAAAACGAAAACCTGCAGGAAGAACTGATGGAAATGGTGCAAACCAAACGTCAGCTAAACAGCCAAATGAAAAGCCCGAGCGAAACCTCTCTGCGCATCATTATGGAGCACAGCTACAAGACCGAGCATCTGCAAGAGATTTAAGGCAGCCTAACCAATGATTGCTGTTTAAAAAGGGCTAAAGCTTTTTTTAGAAAATTATTTTTGACTACGCAAGTAGGTTGCGTTCTGCAGCCCTATCATTGCATTATCAAACTGAAACCGAAAGGCGATAAGCGCAATTGCCGAAGGTTTTAGTTTGATAACTAAACAATAAACTAAAATAATTAGCTTAATTAAAAACAACTATTAGATTTGCAACCATTAAAATCAAAAACAATGACCAACAAACAATCGGCAGAAGAGAAAAAAGAAAAATTCAAAGCACTGCAGCTTACGGTTGACAAGCTCGACAAAGCCTATGGCAAAGGAACGATTATGAAACTTGGCGATTCGAAAGTGATGGGTGTGGAAGCCATTCCTACCGGTTCGCTTGGCCTTGATATTGCCCTCGGCATTGGCGGATTACCTAAAGGAAGAGTGGTGGAAATTTACGGACCGGAATCTTCGGGTAAAACCACTTTGGCCATTCAGGCCATAGCCAACTGTCAGCGCGCAGGCGGCATTGCAGCCTTTATAGATGCAGAACATGCTTTTGATAAAGACTATGCAATAAAATTAGGCGTAGATGTAAATAACCTTCTCATCTCTCAGCCCGATGATGGCGAGCAAGCGTTGGACATTACCGAGCATTTGATTCGCTCGGGTGCTATCGACATTATAGTTATTGACTCGGTAGCGGCATTGGTTCCGCGCAGCGAGTTGGAAGGCGAAATGGGAGAATCTAAAATGGGATTACACGCCCGTTTAATGAGTCAGGCCTTGAGAAAACTCACCGGCACAATTTCAAAAACAGGATGCTGCTGCATTTTCATCAATCAGTTACGCGAAAAAATAGGCGTAATGTTCGGCAACCCCGAAACAACTACCGGAGGTAATGCTTTGAAGTTCTATGCTTCGGTTCGTTTAGACATTCGCAGAATTGGTCAATTGAAAGATGGCGACAGCTTAACCGGCAACAGAACCCGGGTAAAAGTGGTGAAGAATAAAATGGCTCCGCCTTTCAGAACCTGCGAGTTCGATATTATGTATGGAATGGGTGTTTCTAAAAACGGAGAAATTGTGGACATGGGCAGCGAACTCGGTGTGTTGCAAAAAAGCGGTTCATGGTATAGCTATGAAGGAACAAAACTGGGCCAGGGCCGCGATGGTGTAAAACAAATGCTGGACGACAACCCGGGTCTTTCTGCCGAAATTGAAGGAAAGATTAAGGCCAAAGTAATGGCCGGTATTGAAGTAGTAAAAGTAGAAGCCGAAGAAGAAGCGTAATTATTAATTGACACAAATGAAAAAGCCGCTCAAATTTATTTTGAAGCGGCTTTTTTATTTTCTATGCTTGAGCGTAAAGCTGCGACTTCAGAAACTCGCCCAACTTCTTGTTTGCTTCCCTTGCCTTTGGCAGTACCTGCCAAAAAGCATTAAACACGTGAAACTTCTTTGGATAAACTTCTATTCGCACATCCACACCTTCGGATTTAGCTTTAGTAGCAAAAGTGGTGGAGTCATCCAGCAGCAATTCTTCTTCACCGACCTGAATCATGACAGGAGGAAGGTCCTTTAAAGAATGAAAAATGGGCGAAGCATAAGGCGATTTGGAATCGGCATCGCCCAAATAGTTTTTTATCCAAAGAGGAAACGCTTCGTGTGTTAGCATAGGGTCAATGTGCCGGTTATCGCGATAGGCGTTACTGGTTAAAGTAAGGTCAAGCCATGGAGAAAGCGCAATAGCACATTTAGGAAGAGGTAAATTGTTATCGCGCAGATAACAGAGCGTTCCAATGTTTACACCACCACCGGCACTGTCTCCACCAAAGCAAATGTCTTTTGCCCTGTATCCATGCCCAAGCAAAAATTGAAAGGCCGCAACTGCATCCTCGATAGGAGCAGGATATTTATTTTCAGGAGCTAAACGATAGTCGATAGCCAATGCTTTAATACCTGCGTTTTTAGCAATCTGAGAAATCAATCCGCGGTGAGTATTTGGCGAACCAACGGCATAGCCACCCCCATGAAAGTATAACAATACTTTTTTCTCATCAGCTCCATCGGGCGTTATCCATTCCGCTTTCATTTCACCAATGACAGTGGCTTCATATTTAAAACCTTTGAGCGGTTTGTTCCGATGGCCTACGAGATGTTCAAATCCCCTACGGGCTTTAAGAATATCTGTGTACTTCGCGTTATTCTTTACTCTGCGGAGCACTTTTTTGACAAGGAAGAGGCGGATACCTAGCATGCTATTTTCTGTTTAATTTTTATTTCTGTTTTCTTCGGCCAGCATCAGTAACTGGAAGGCAAGTGATAAACTTCCTCTCTCAATTTCAATTTTAGCCCGCTGGTGAATGGCTTTCTCTAAAGCCACAAAGTCGTTTTTATGTTCTGCAAATATTTCTGTTACAAAATCTGCTTTCAGCAAAGCATCCAATTCTTCCGCTGTTGGGAAAGCTGATAACGCAGCTACTCTTGCAATGTCATTCCCTGAAAGATAGTTGGAAAGACGAATGCCTTCAGGCAACGAATCCCAACCAATACCTAACTCATTCGCCATTTTAAAACCTGGAACAGAAATAATGTTTTCTGCTCCAATGCGCGCCCAGAACTGTTTTCCCATCCGCGCGATATAATCCATCTTAAAGGGGTCAATACTTCCTTCTTCATTCAATACCTTTTCGTTTATGTGAATCATCTTCACTTCACAAATCACCAGATTTCCTGCGCCTCCGTTCGGCCCCGTTTCAATCACCTGTTTTACATCGCACTCCATCTGCACATAACATTCTGCTACACGCGGAGGCTTTACTATGAGAGATGCAATTGGCGTGAGTCCGGATTTTTTGAATTCATCGGTTCCTTTAGGATACATGCCTGCTGCCAAATTCATTTGATAAAGCATATCGTAGTGAGCAATATTCACCACGCATTCTTTCACTTCCAACACATTATCATGGGTGTTTTTGGTAGCACCGGTTCGCCCACTTCGCGCAGGCGAATAAATCAGCGTAGGGGGATTGGAGCCGAATACATTGAAGAAAGAAAACGGAGCAAGATTTGCGTGGCCTTCTTTATCTATGGTAGAAACAAAAGCTATCGGTCTGGGTGCAACCGCACTGAGCAAATACTCGTGCAATTTGGCCATCGTGATTTCTGCGGGATTGATGGAAAGCATATTTCACAATAATACAGCAATTCTAACGATGCTTTAAAGCGTTGAGATTTTTGCCTGACTCACTCCATGGCAACTGCTACAGGCCCCGGTAGATATTGTGGAGCTCATATAAGATGTCTGTCCGCTGCTATTTGTAACCGATGGGTAAAGACCATTACCGAAATCAATATTGTCGGTGGTATAGAAATTACCCTTTGCATCACCCTGTATGGTTGCTACAACCGAGCCCGCACCATTCGGTTGCGAATACAATCGAATAGTAGCGTTGGCATATATACTAATTCCGGCATTATTATAAACCGTGCCCGCTGCCAGAAAGCAACCTTTACCTTCCCCACCACTCTTATGGCAATTCATACAGTTCTCTCCCATATTATGGCTTTCATGCCCGTTAGTTTTGCTGATATTGGTCGTGCCACAGCCTCTCTTTTCGCAAGAATTAATGAGTAACAAGGCAACCGATAAACTAAAAGGAACAAGCCACATTCTGATTTTCATGTGTATGGTTTAAATGGTAATTAATTATAGATGCAATAATACTGATTGCTGGTGGGGATATTTCTAAATCTGATAGAAATCAGTGTGATAAAAACATGTAAATCGAAGGAGCAACAACGCCCAAAGAAAGAAAGGCAATCAATAATTTTCTGTTCTTAATTTCCTGATGGCGCAACAGCACTACGTTCATAATCATCATTAAAATAAACCAAAGAGCAAGAAAAATTAAGCGCGTTGTGTCAGCCGCTGGGGCAAAATCGTGTTCGCGACCCAGCGCCTGATGTGCAATTTCAAACATAGTGCGCGCACCGGCACCCATAATGAGGAATAAAAGTCCTAGAAGATAATATTTCATAGTGCCGGCAGAATCTTTCCGGAACATTCACCAAATCCAATTCGAACTCCGTCCTTCTTACAATAACCTCTCATCACCACGGTATCATTATCAAGAATAAACTTTCGCTCCGTTCCGTCAGGCATTTGAGTTGGATTTTTCCCTTGCCAACTAATCTCTAACATAGAACCATAAGAATCAGCTGTTGGTCCGCTGATAGTTCCGCTCGCATACAAATCACCAACTTCAATGTTACAACCATTCACAGTATGATGGGCCAGTTGTTGCGCCATATTCCAGTACATGTGTTTGAAGTTGCTATGCGAAACGACCTTGCCCATACCATCTTCAGGAATTATTTCCACTTCCAAATTAATGTCGAAGTTTTTCTTGCCTTCAAACTTTAAGTAGGGAAGAACTTCGGGTTCTTGTATGGGTGAGTCTACTCTAAAGGGTTCGAGCGCTTCAAGGGTAACGATCCACGGAGAAGAAGTAGAGCCAAAGTTTTTCGCCAAAAAAGGACCAAGCGGGACATATTCCCATTTTTGAATATCGCGTGCGCTCCAATCATTGAAAAGCACTAAGCCAAAAATGAAATCATCCGCTTGAGAGGTAGAAATGCTTGTGCCCAATTCCGTTGCCTTGCCTGCTATAAAAGCTACTTCCAATTCAAAATCTAAAAGTCTGCATGGGCCGAATGAAGGAGTAACGGCATCGTCTGCTTTGGTTTGTCCCTTTGGTCGATGAATCGAAGTTCCGCTAACCACAATTGAAGATGCGCGACCATGATATCCAACTGGCAGATGTTTCCAGTTTGGTAATAATGCATTGGCAGGGTCGCGAAACATGATTCCTACATTAGTTGCATGCTCTTTGCTCGAATAAAAATCGGTATAGTTCGGAACATTAACAGGCATCAACATTTCCGTATCGCTTCGAAGAATTAGCGCTTTAGCTTTAAGAGCTGTGTTGTCGCGTAATTCAGGGTTTTCTGCGGTCAGTAAATCAGAAATTCTTTCACGCACGGCATTGGTTACTTCTTTACCACAAGCTATAAAACTGTTTAATTCGGGCTGCGATAAAACAGTTTTGTCAAACTGTATGGAATTAAAAAACCCAGCTTCTGCAATAATCTTTAGGTCAAGAACGAAACCACCAATTGCTATACCTGCACGGGGTGGGGTTTGATTTGTTTTGAAAATTCCGAAAGGAAGATTTTGAATAGGGAAGTCGCTATCGGCTTTTACTTCCACCCACGATTTTAATTCAGGATTGTTGGCTTTGCTCATACGTCAAAATTCCAATCATTTTCGTTACCTCCAAATTTTTTTCTGCTTTCTGCTTTTTCTATTTGCCGTTGAATAATCAAATCAGCCATAACTGTAGGCGCATCAGTTTCGGAGTTTTGCAACGCTTCGTTCAATTTCTTCTCGCTTACATCAATGCGATAGAGAATCCATTTCAACTTCTCGAAATCATGGAGCAAAAGCTCCTCAATTCTTTGGATAAGCAGATGTCGAAACGCGCGCATCTTTTCTTCTTCATTGTTTACAGCAGGCAGAAGTTGCTCGTCAATTTCAAACGAATCAAAAAGCGTTTTTGATAATTCCATGAGTTGCTAATGTATTTGCATTTTATCCAAAACGCTAATTCCAAAAAGGGCGAAGTCATATTTGACAGGATCCTTGGGGTCAAATTGCTTTAAGTTTTCTGTAAGTTCAACGACTGTTTCCCAATCGGTTTGTTTGCGTTTAATCAAACCTAGCTTTCGAGCAGTTCTGTCCACATGCACATCTAAAGGAATCAAAAGTTGACTTGGCTTTAATTTTTTCCATAAACCAAAATCAACTCCACTTTTATCTTTTCGAACCATCCACCGCAAAAACATATTCATTCGTTTACAGGTGCTTCCGCGAACAGGAGTAGCCACGTGTTTTCGGGTGCGATGAGGAGAATCTTCCAATGAAAAAAAGTAATTGTGAAATTCGGATAGCGCCTCTGCTTGCGAATTTTTTATTTCGGATTTCAGAAACGCATCTTCCAGACTTTCATGCTTTAAATAATGTTGTTTTAGAAATTCAACAAAATAAAGAGTATCTGTTGTATTAAATGTGCGGTGCTTGAAGTCCATTAAATTTTTTAAATCTTTTTCCTCGTGATTTAATATGAAATCATGTGGTGCATTATCCATCAAGGTCATTAATTTATTGGCAGAAGTGATAATAGATTTTCGATTACCCCACGCAATAGTAGCTGAGAAAAAAGCCGCGATTTCTATATCCTGCTTTTTAGAATACCGATGAGGTATGGAGATGGGGTCATTTTCAACAAAAGAGGAGGAGTTAAACTCTTTGTATTTGCGCTCCAATAATTGATAGACCGAATTTTCTTTCATTAAATTATTTGTGATGCTGAAAGATTTTTTTCAATTTGCTTGTAATATTTCATGAAATACTATCTTTATTCCATTCTTTATTAAACCATTTATTATGAACTCAAAAAATATAAAGCAATTCATCGCTGCAAGTATAGTGATGTTGTGTTGTGCGACCCAGATTTTTGCTCAAAGCAAGGACGTTGCCAAAGGAACCGAACTGCTCAAAAAGGCAATGACACAAGCGGACGCTGCTAAGCGCCAGGAAGGAATTAACAAGGCCAAAGAAAGTTTTCAAAAAGGTGGAATGAAGCCACAAGAAATTTCTGCTGTAGTAGGTGATGCCTATCTTGAGAAGGGAGACTTGGTCAATGCCACTAACTCATACAATGCCTCCACTAAAGAAGCCAAGAAAGAAGGATTGAAAAAAGTAGCGGAAGCCATGGTCGATCAGGCATTTAATGAGGAGGATAAAAATCAAACTAAAATGCTTACGAAGGCAATGGCATTATTTGGTAAAGCAGACGCAGTTAAAGAAGGTGGAAGATTGATTGGCGATCGGTTTTATGAAAAAGGTGCTGGCAGCTATAATAAGGCGATTGAATATTATGCCATTGGCGATGCTGCTGTTAAGATCGAACAAATAGCCAAAGAATATTTTGATAAGGGAGGTGATAACGAAGTGAAGGCCGCAGAAACTTATTTAAAATTGAAAAATTTAGAGGGTGCTAAAAAGGCAGGTGATATTTATTACAACCGCAAGGAGTATGTAAAGGCCATAGACGCCTACCTAAGCCAAGGTGTAGAAGAGGGAATTCAGAAGTATGCCGATTATCTTTATTCAGAAAACAGAGCAGAGGAAGCCGATAATCTGATTGTTCGTTTAGGGGATACATACAACGAAAAAAGAAATGATGATGCTTTAGAAAAACTGGCTGCCGCTACAATGAATAAAGGCAGTTTTTTGCTGGCATCTAAACTTTACGACAAAGCCGGAAATATGGCACTGGCAGATAAATGTCGTGCGTATGATGCCTTAATAGGATTCCGTCTTGATGAGGCAAAAGGGTTGTTTAATAATATTGGTGACCCCGCTTCCGCTAAAATGATAAGCGATAACGAAAAAGTTCTGAATCCATTGAGAGATTTGGCAGACAACATGGAAGACCTCAAGAAAAATGCACCCTTTGTAAGTTTAGTTACAGATAGCGTTACAGGTAATGCTTATCCTTCTCCGGCTGACCAGAAAATGCAAGAAGACTATTATAAATCTATCCGCGAGCAAGTGGCCAAAAACGTGCTTGACATTGCCGCGAGCTACGCAAAATTGACTGACGTAAACTTAAAGAAATATACAAGGATTCGTTTTCAGCGTTATGGCGCGGTACGAAATATTCTTGACAAGGATACTTTTATAGCCAAGAAGCAAAAGCAGGATATAAAAGTAAAAGACATTATCCTTTAAAAATAAGAAGCCCCGAAATTTCGGGGCTTCTTATTTCATGAAAATCTGCGCCCTCTGTATTTGCCATGCATCCCCGCCAAATTAGAATCAAGGATTTTATTTACGATTTACCGGACGACAGAATTGCAAAGTATCCGTTAGCGGAACGCGATTTGAGCAAGTTGTTGATTTATCGAGATGGGAAAATTTCCGAAGATATTTACAGAAATATAAGCGAGCACATCCCCCATAACTCGCTGCTAGTCTTTAATAACACCAAAGTAATTCAGGCGAGATTGTTCTTTCGAAACTCGACTGGAGCGAAAATTGAAATCTTCTGTTTGGAGCCCGCTGAAGAAAATCCTGAAATGAGTTCGGTGATGAGTCGTAAGAAATCGGTGCGTTGGAATTGCCTCGTAGGCGGAGCTAAAAAGTGGAAAGAGAAAATTCTTGAACATCGGACAAAGGACTTCCGGTTAACCGCAGAAATTATCGAACGGGCCAACGATACTTTTGTAATAGAATTTGTCTGGCAGCCCGAAGAATTTTCGTTTGCACAGATTCTTGAGCAGACCGGAATGATTCCAATTCCTCCCTATTTAAAAAGAGAAAGTGAGGAACTCGACTCGACCCGTTATCAAACTGTTTATGCCAAACATAAAGGCTCGGTAGCAGCACCGACTGCCGGGTTACATTTTACCGAAACTATTTTCAAGAAACTGAAAGCAAAAAATATTTCAGTTGACGAAGTAACTCTTCATGTGGGTGCCGGCACCTTTAAACCGGTGAAGAGTGAAACAATGGAGGAACATGAGATGCACGAAGAATTGATGGATGTGCGAATAGAAACTATTGAACGCCTTGCGAAAGCAATTTCTGATAATGAGAGGAGTATCGTTTCTGTAGGCACTACCTCACTCCGAACCATCGAATCGCTTTACTGGATGGGTGTGAAAGCAAAGCTATCACCAAAGTCTCAACTAAAGGAATTGGAAGTAAGACAATGGGATGCTTACGAGCTACCTTTGTCGATTCGGGAGGAGATAAAGGCTGAGGATGCTTTGGGTGCGTTAATCCTTTGGATGAAAAACAATGAAACAGAAAGATTGATTTGCAAAACGCAAATAATGATTGCTCCTTCTTATCGATTAAAAATTGCGACCGCGCTTGTGACTAATTTTCATCAACCTAATTCAACCTTGCTTCTGTTAGTAGCCGCTGTTGTTGGCGAAGGTTGGAAAGAAATTTATCAGCATGCTTTAGAAAATGATTTTCGTTTTCTCAGCTATGGAGATGGAAGTTTGCTTTTCGCAACGCGGTGAGGTGATGTAGGTATGGAACCTGGATGTTATTTCAAAAACAAAAAGCCCCGTGAGGGGCTTTTTGTTTTGTCTAACGTCTAACGTCTTGTGTCTCTCGTCTTCTTCTCTTAAATAATCTTGAAAGCATAAGGCACGCTTGGAGGGCCTGCCTCTCCGCGAGGATTAATATACTAAGTGATTAAATAGCCAATCGCCCCTTCTTGTTCAGGTGCAAACACCAAATCAAAAGTAGTGCTGCCAATATTTTCAAGGTGCAGATATTGTTCAGGATTAGGAGTGGGCTGAGGGCCACCACCCGGAATAGGGCCGGGGTTTGGAAACATCACCGCAATTTTTCTTCCCACCTTCTGCACATCTTCCGGCAGTTTAGTATCGTTTTCAAAAGAAGGCTGCGGATTGCTCGTGAATATCCGGTTAACCAAATGAGTTGATTTAATAAGCTGATTGGCCGGTGCAAAATTCGGACGCGGAATATGCGTTCGGTGAGCCTGATTCACATGAATATGAATATTGGCAATGTCCGGCCCCGTTAACTCAACCAGTTTATTGCCCTTCAGCATAGTTTTCAAACCTCCTGTAAAAAGATGAAAATCGTGATAAGTAGCATTAATGTCAATAACAGTTTGAGGCGTATGGGTAGCAATATTGGAATACAGGCCCCAGTTCGTATTCCAGTCGTTCAGCAAATTGGTTGATTGGGTAAGTGTCGAAGCATCCAGTTTTAAACGGGTAGCATTAGCGGGCACGTTGATGTAGGGAACTAATTCGTTTACTTCTACGTTGTAATCGGCAAGTTTTTGTGATAGTTTCATGTTATTTGGTTTTGATTTAGTGGCAAATTAAAATCAAGAAATCCAAATTTAAATGGCTTGGTTTTTTGAAATTTTCCACAGAAAAACCACATTTTTTCCACAGTTGAGAAAGAATCTCATAGCTTCAAAAGGCTAATAAATGAATGAATTTTGGCTAAATGGCCATTTTTCATTCGAAATGCTCGATTTATTTTGCAATCCTGTGCAGTCCATTTCTATTCTCAAAGGTTTGAGATTCAATCTCATCGCTGTGCACAATTTCTCACAGCTGTGAGATTCATTCTCCCCGAAACGAGATGTATTCTCACACGAACGAGAAGCATTTTCAAAGGGTTGAGATACTTTCTCGCACCCGTGTAGAATTTCTCACAGCCGTGAGATTGTTTCTCAAATGAATGAGAATGATTTTCAAAGGGATGAGATTACTTCTTGAAGACACAGGATTGAAGAAAAAATGAGGAAAAGGAGTATGGGAGAGAAGTAAGATTCTTGTCAATTCTTTTTAAAAACAATCATCCTTTTTATTTTGCGCTGTCGCGCAAACAGCCAACAGCCGAACACAAAATACAAGGAAACATGGGAGCAATCTGTTTGTAGAAACAAGAAGCAAAAATCAATCACGCTGCATCAGCTGTCTGTTTTTATTTCAATTAATACTTGCAAATAACAAACCATAAATTATCTTCACGCATACAGTTTTATTTTGATAAAGTTGATGCTGATTAAGGTACTGATACTGACGCTACCGCTAAAGATAGTTAATCAGATAATGTTAAAGCTGCTGATAAAGACTGTAGGTGATATTTTGTAACCTAAAACTTAATCAATTAATGAAAATTCTAACAATTGTCCTTATGTGGGAATTAATCTTCCTGTTAAGGAAACTATCTGATAAACTTTAACATCAGATAATTCGGTTGTAGTAAAGTAAAGAGGCTAATTGAAATACATTAGCCTCTTTTAATTTATGCCTTACATCTTTACCCATCTTCTTTTCACGCTAACTTGTTTGGTTTTTATCTCAGCTATATAAACTCCCATAGCTAGTTGACTTATATCTATATTTTTTCTTTGGAGTTCGTTGCTTTGGCTTACTAAATAGCCTACGGCATTGTAAATGTTTACTTGAATTACTGACAAGCCATTGGTTTCAATAAATAATTTATTTGCGGTTGGATTAGGAAATATCTGAATAGGCATATCTAAAATATTCTCATTCGGTAAAGAATTTACAGGGTCCGCTATACAACGCACGGACCACCCAGCCCTTTTATCATCACCAGAGCCGCGCAGTATCTCTTGGATAACAGAAGCCAACCGAAACCCCTGCCCGTCATTATTATACACAAAATCGTCCCAAAAATATCCTCCATCCCCAATATAGAGGAATAGTCCAGTAGTGGCGCGAAAGCCTCCTGGTAATGCCGTGAAACCGGAAGAATTATCACTTAAATCAGCAGAACTCCATAGGACTGTAGCTTTCAATTTAGAGCCGGATACTGCATCACCTCCTAAATAGAGCGACAATAGTCAGATGTCTGAACCGGTAGGCAAATGCCAGCCAGCGGGGCATACATTGCGTGGGTCATTTGCCGCATACCAATTGTAGAGTTTGCCATAAGTAGCATTGTTTGCTGCATCACTTCCATAATAACACCATGCAGGCGTTGTTGAATTTGTATTATATATATTTGCCCAGCTAATGCTATCTTCTACTTCACCTATTGCAGAGCCATCTTGGTAGCGGGAGGTTTTCAAATTTTCCTGCATCCATACTTGAGGACCAATAGTAACGGTATTATAAACATTGCCGTCTATATCGGTTACTGTTTGGGCTTGTGCTGCCTTTTGAAAATTAAGAGCAAGTAGCAGAGTTAATAGTAGATATTTTTTTTTCATGTTGTTTGTTTTTAAGTCCTCTTAGGGTTTTCTTTAGCAACCTAAAAATAAAAAACGCACGCAAATTCATATCGCCTGACAAACAAACAGCCCGTCAAATACATCCACGCAAATGCGCTCCCATTTTGTTCCGCAAACTTCCGTAACCATTATTTCTTGTCGTTTGTCTTTTCGTCTGTTGGGTCGCCAAACATTTTTTCTCTGAATCTTCTTTGCCCCCGAATGTTGAACCAAATCAGTATGCAGAAGCCGGCACAGAAAAAAGGGAAGTAAACACGGTTACTTATTTCCCGAAGTGTAATGAGGTTATAGACCGCCACAATAAGCGAAGCAATCGCTGCACCTATCCAGGCCTTTTCAAAGTATTGAAGGATTTTCATACCACGAATTTATTATAGTTCGCTTGTCTTGACCTTTATTTTTCCGGTGATGTGCTTAATCGTATAATCCGTAAAGTTTTCGTTGGCGGTCATTCCGTTGCCATAAATAATTTCATCAGCCGTTGAAATTTTTACAAATGAATTGGAGTAGATTATTTTTTTGTCTTCATCCCAAATTAATTCATCGGTGTTTAGCAATTCACCTTTATTGTTTATCACCACCACACTATCACGCGCAGTCATGGAATGACTATTTTCTATGGC
This sequence comes from Bacteroidota bacterium, assembly GCA_947478005.1. Lineage (GTDB taxonomy): Bacteria > Bacteroidota > Bacteroidia > Chitinophagales > LD1 > Bog-950. The sequence goes on along the minus strand of CANJVG010000002.1, from coordinate 9,634 downwards.
CGTAGCATATTTTGCTGTGAGGGTGCTCTCCACCTTATGTTCTGTATTAAAAAACAAAAGCTTCATGCCATCTGAAAATTCGAGATAGGGCTTGCTGGTATTGTAACGAGTTACAGTATGCCCACTTGCCTGAATGCGAACCACTCCATCATCGGAATAGTTTATCTGAACATCCTTGCCTTTTTCAATATTTACATTTGCACGAGAGGTAACGAGCCTTGCTTCTTCGAGTGAATTTTTACACGAAGAAAGACTGAAAGTGCAGAGTAGAAGTAAGTAAATAGGTGCGGGAAAAGTCGGGGGAAAATTGACCTGGAAATTAAAGGACGAATGGTTTGGTAGGTCATACTTAGTGCCTTGCACTTTGTATTTCATACTTAATCAAATTTTCGTTTGATAAACCAGATATCGTTCAGCACAAAACCGAAAGTGATTTTATAATAAGTCTCCCGAAAACCACCCGCTATGTTTCCTCCGCGTGTTCCAAAATCACCGGTGATATTTAACCTACCCAATGATTTAAAGGGAAATCCCAAACCAATAGTTCCACCAGCTTGCTCAAGCGCCTTACCATCTATATTAACCTCGCTCTTTCCATAATAACCACCAAAGCGATACTGCACACGACTGAGATACTTTTTCTTATCCAATTCATCATACTTCGGGGTAATCTGGAATCCGAACGAAAGTCTCCAACTATCATTCAATCCCGCATTGTTAAGGGGAGAAGTGAAGCTCTTCCAATTCATAAATTTAAAGTCTGTTCCAATCATCCAAAAACGTTCGTTCCCAAACATAACCCCTGCACCAAGATTAAAGGGCAAATTAATTTTTGTCTTTTGATTATAAGTCGCCTGTGCCGTGTCTACAGGGATTAAGCCGTAAGTCGGATTGTATTCGTACCGCTCCCAAGAGTTTGAAAGTTTCGCATTCATTTTTATTCCGCCAGAGCCATAAAGCCCCACAGTTGCAAAGATGTCGCTACGCGTATCCGGATCATCATCGTTATGAAAAATACGATACTGATATTGCACACCTACGTTATACATAAAACTTTTCACGTTCAGAGTAGTGATATTTCGCGTGCCGTAAGCGCCTATAGAATCAGGAAAGGCAATTGTTTTTTGATAGTCAAGTTTCCCAAAAAGAAATCCAAGGTTCGCACCTACGGAAAAGCCCTTAACCTTATAAGCCCCTCCTGCATAAACCTGATAAAGAGAACCAGTGCCGCTGAATATTTCGCGATGAGCACCAATGGAAGAGTCATTGAAATTCTGTATGAAGGTATAGTTGATGTTGGTGTAAGGCAAAAGCCCAATGCTGATAGCGTAATTGTTTTTTTTAGGGTTAGGAACAAACGCTATAGCAAAATGGCTAATAGAGCCGGTTGAAGCTTTGTAAGTAGAGTCCTTAATAATACTTACCCCATCGAAGTTGGCTCCTATCTCAACAGTAGTTCTGGTAAGAGATGCGTAAGAGGCAGGGTTCGTATAGTTGATATTTGTTGCGCTGTAATATGGAGCAGCTAACTCACCCATCCCTTTGTTGGCAGAAAAGACCGTTGATCTAACATACCCTAATCCGTAGCGAGAATAAGGTGAAGATGCTTGCGCAAAGATTGATTGATGATTTACAATTAAAACTAAGAGAAGAAATGAGAGAGTTCGGAAACCCGAAAAGTCAAAAATCAAATCCACAAAGTGTAACCTGTAACTACTGACTGCCGTTCTTTTCATGGAAGATTATAATTCAAAATGCGGTTTAACCCTTCGAGGACTAAATAAGGGCGGGTAAATATCTCACTTTTGAGGAGAGCAACAAATAAACCTGTATCACCTCCGGTAGCCACTACATTAAGGTTCTCAAAACGCTGGTTGTATTCTTTTATAATACCGTCCACCTCTTCTTTTATTCCGTTCATTACTCCACTTAAAATAGAAGTGGACGTATCTACACCAGTTAATTCAAACTTCTCGAATTCCTTCGGATCAATAAGTGGAAGTTTAGCAGTGTAATTGTGCAATGCCTTAAAGCGCATCATCATACCTGGAGAGATGGCTCCTCCGTAATATTCCCCTTTATCGTTTACAAAATCGTAAGTAATGCAGGTTCCAAAATCAATTTTCAAAACGTTTTTCCCGGGAAATAGAAAGTTTGCGGCAACACATCCCGCAATTCTATCTGCGCCAAGTGCTTGAGGTGTTTCGTATAAAATACGTATGGGCAATTTTAGTTCCGATGAAAGAAGAAGAGTTTTGACTTCTTTTCTCTGATCGAGTTTCTGTCCTATTATGTTACTTGAACCTGTTTTGGAAATAATGGCGTTTTCAATTTTGAAAATGCTAAGAATCTGTTCGATTGATTCCTCTTGACTAAACACCTCTTTTAATTCATCATTTTCAAAAATGCCGAATTTCACTTGTGTGTTTCCTATGTCAACAGCTAAATTCATTCGGGCAGCCGTTTATTTCCCGTATATTTTATAACGAAACTCTGCTTATATCTTGGCTGAATTTGTGTTTTCCAATATAGGTCACACTCCTGTTTAGTTTTAAAACTCCCTAAAAGGTATTTAAAAAGACCGGCTTCTTCCATTACTTCATACCCCTTTAAATGTGTATAGTAATTTGTATCCAGCGGGATGAATTTTTTGAGTGCATAAAACTGAATTCGATAGATGGTGTCAAATACTACTTGTGAATTTACACCAATTACTTTTTGTAATTCTGAACCGGTTTCGGATTTATTCGATTTAGCTGCCTCTACTTCTGTTTTATGGTTAATCTCAATTGCTGTTTCCCTTTCTCTTTCTTTCTGCTCTGGTCTTTTACCTTCCTCTTTCTTAGTGGAAATATTTGTCTGTGATGAAGTTTTATTAACTGACCGTTCAGTTGAACTACTTCCTTTTGTTGATATGTCTTTACCTATATTGTTATTGCCAATTCCATCGACTTTGTTTTCGCAAGCAACACTTTTATTCCGTGAAGCACTATCGTCTGATTGGGGATAATGGTTTGGAGCTCTGTTGAGATCTGTCGGCTCTACTTTTTGAGCTGTAGTTAAAAGTGTTTCCTGCCCGCTGGTTTTAGATTTCGACATAGTTTTTTCGCTTTGTGGATCAACGTTAGGCTGCTCATCATACAACACGGCTAATGAAGGTGGGTTGTTAGATCCAATCGCGGTAATTGGAAGCACAGGCGCATCTGTCGGTTCAATTTCGCTTGCCCGCTTTTGACTAAATTTATTATTGAGCGAAGCGCTTGTAAGATCAATGGTTTCCTGCACATTGTTCACTGCTAATTCGGTGAGGTTATATTGAATTTCATCCGCAGTTGCTCCAAGTAGTTTGCGAACCTCGTAGGCGCAATTTACGGCTCTTCGCTTTTCGATATATGGAATTTTAGGGAAGATATCTCCGCTTTCAACGTTGGCGCAAGGCACCGAAAAAATTTTGGTTGAACCATGTGTAGATGTAGTATCATAGTAGGTGTAAACAGGAATAGCCCCCCAATCATTTATATCCGTTTCGCTAGTGTAATTATTCTTCTTGAGCTCTAAATCTATCACATAACCCCTGCGATTTTGAACCTCATCATTACTAGCAACTAAATTTCCGAGCGAATACGCCACAATTCCCTGTTTCATTATCCCGTTACGACTATAGTTTACATAGTCAATTCGCATTGGCGTGTTTGGATTGGTGCCTACAACAAAATTAGCACCAAGCTGAAACGCATATTGCACAATATCCATTTGCATATAGTTGGGAGCATCCTGATTATTAGCACCCCAATCAAAATAGGCTATAATGAAATCCGGTTTCTGAATTTGCGCCATGCGCATATCTCTTTCCATGACACTCTTATCAATTTCGTTAACCACAAAGTCCCGCGAAATAGAAGGCCTATTAGTAATTCGGGTATAGTTGATAATAGCAATGCGAAAGCCTTTCTGATTAATAATGAGTGGATAATTGCCATTGCGCTGCATATTATCAGTGAATGCTCCGGTATGATACATATCGTAAACATTCACCAAATCGCGAGTACGCTTCAACATAGCTTTGCTGATATTCGCTGTGTGAATATTGGCGTGCATGAGGACATTAATACCCGCATATTTTAACGCCAACGCAAATTCATCGGGAGAGGAAAACATGTTTTTCACATTGTTGCCAAACGATGTTTTTAAGTTGACAATAGAAATATCACCAAGATTTAAAATTGGCTGAATGTATTTGAACTCATTTCTAAAATCGTATTTTTTCGCAGTCTCATCGTAGGCATATTTGAGGTGTTTCTCTGTCTGATAAACGTTACCTCCAATCATAAGGTGCAGAAAGCGGAAGGAGTCTACAGTTTCCTTGCCTTCCTCATGTTTGATGTGGACTAATCGTTGTCGAAGTTTGATTAAATTGCTGTTGCTATCAATCTGAGAAAACAGAATTTGAAAATTTACGACAAGAATGAAAACGATAAGGACTTTACGAATCATGAATGTTTTTTGGATATTTCAAAAATTTCAACATTCTCAATTATGCGAACTCCTTTTCCCTTTTCTTGTGCCACATTTACCATTGTTTTAGCTAACAAGTTAGCTGGAGTGCCTTTGTATTTTTTCAAGGGGCCGGCAAAAAGAAAAGTAAGTTTTTCTGCAAAAAATTTCCCGACTTCTTCACCCAGCCTTTGCTCATTTCTGTCGCCCAGCAAAATGGAGGGGCGAAAAATTAAGAGAGAGTCAAACTTCATTTTCTGCAAAGCGGTTTCTAATTCGCCTTTCACTTTACTGTAAAAAAAGGAGGATGTCGCATCTGCGCCAAGTGAAGAAACCAGAATGAATTGTGTTGCACCATTATGTAAAGCGAGTTCGGCTATTTGCAACGGGATTTCATAATCAACTTTGCGAAAGGCGGCTTGACTCCCTGCCTTCGCAATGGTGGTTCCCAGGGCGCAAAAAACATCATCTGCTTTTAATAGTGGCTTCAAAGTTTCTGCATCCTCGAAATCGGTCAGAATATTTTCAAACTTTGAATTCTGCACCTCCAGTTTTTTTCTTGTAAGGGCAATCACTTTTTCATAAGCATTTGACAAAAGCAATTCATTTAAGCATTGCTCACCCACCAATCCTGTTGTCCCTATAATTAAAGCTGTTTTCGCCACGGTGTCAAAAATAGGAAATGAACCGGGCTGGAAACCCACACAATCACAACTTTACGCGTTGTTGTCTATTTAACCATTGCTATTTGCTTCCGCGCTTGAATAGTTACTTTTACGCCCTTTTAAAATTAAACAGAATTATCGATGAGCAACACTTACGTTGCAATTATGGCAGGCGGAATTGGAAGCCGCTTTTGGCCGCAAAGCCGCACCGCAAAGCCAAAGCAATTTCTAGATATCTTGAACACGGGAAAGACATTGATTCAAATGACCTATGACCGGTTCCTGAAAATTGTACCTAAGGAAAATATTTATGTAGTTGTTAATGATGATTATGAGGGTTTGGTGAAAGACCAGCTTCCCGATTTAGCAGAGTTTCAAATTTTAAAAGAACCTGTTCGTAGAAATACAGCACCATGTATAACCTATGCCTGCGACAAAATTTATGCTCGCGATAAAAATGCTACTGTAATTATTGCAGCATCTGACCATTTGATTTTAGAAGAAGAAAAATTTTTGGCGGTAATTAATCGCTGTGTCGATTTTGTAAAGGACAACACCTTTTTGGTTACCATTGGGATTAAACCAACCAAGCCTTCAACCGGCTATGGTTATATACAATTCGAGGACGATAATTCGCAGGATGGATTTTATAAGGTGAAAACCTTTACCGAAAAACCTTCTCTCGAAATAGCTAAAACCTTTTTAAAGAGTGGAGATTTCTTGTGGAACAGTGGTATGTTTGTTTGGAAAGCAAAGACATTATTGCGGGCTGTTGTAAAACATTTGCCGGAAGTAGCGGAGGCATTTCGTGAAGGAAATAAACATTATGATAAACCCTCTGAGACGAAGTTTATTCAGGAGGCCTATTCGCAATGCACCAATATTTCTGTTGATTATGGGGTAATGGAGAAAGCCGAAAATGTTTACACCCTTTCTGCGCAATTTGGCTGGAGCGATATCGGCTCTTGGGATTCCCTTTATGAAGTGTATGAACACGATTATCTGGGCAATGCGGTGGCCGGTGAAAACGTAAGAATTTACGACTCCTCCAACAATATGATTATGGTGCCTAAGGAAAAATTGGTGGTATTGCAAGGCTTGCGTGATTATTGTGTGATTGATACCGGGGATGTTTTATTGGTTTGCGAAAGAGCGAAGGAGCAAGAGATAAAGCAGATAACTCTTGATTTGAAAGTAGCTGACCTTGACCGATATTTATAAATGAACTTCCCTTCTTCCATAAATTCGAAGCTTCCTAATGTAGGCACTACCATTTTTACGGTAATGAGTGCTCTGGCGAAAGAACATAACGCGATTAATCTCTCGCAAGGCTTTCCTGATTTTAATCCGCATCCGGTTTTGATAGAAGAAATTGAAAAAGCCATGCGCAGCAATTTCAATCAGTATGCACCAATGGCCGGCTATCTGCCCTTACGCGAGCGAATTGCCGAAAAAACAGAAATGCTATATGGAGCAAAGGTAGATGCCGATTCAGAAATCACCATTACTGCCGGGGGAACACAAGCTATTTTTACGGCTATTCTTTCGATTATTCGCGAAGATGATGAGGTAATTTTGTTCGCCCCGGCTTATGATTCATATGCACCGGCCGTTGAATTGGCCGGAGGTAAAGCAATCTTCTATGACCTTGAAGCACCCGACTATAAAGTGGACTGGCAGAAAGTGAAACGTTTGATTAATCAGCGTACGCGCATGATTATCATCAACACACCACACAATCCTTCAGGAACTATTTTGCGCGAGGCGGATATGAAGGAGTTGGAAAAATTAGTGCATCGCAGCGATATAGTTTTGTTGAGCGATGAAGTATATGAGCATATCATTTTTGATGACCTGCAACACGAAAGCGTTTTGCGTTATCCCAAACTGGCCGAACGTTCGTTTGTCATTTCATCATTTGGAAAAACCTTTCACACCACCGGATGGAAAGTGGGCTATTGCATAGCTCCAAAAAATCTGATGACAGAGTTTAGAAAGGTGCATCAGTTCAATGTGTTCAGTGTGAACTCCATTGCACAAGTAGCCTTTGCTGAAATCATGAAACGCAAAGAGCTTTACCTTGAACTCAATTCTTTTTATCAGCAAAAGAGAGATTTCTTTAAGCGCGCTATTCAGTCTTCGCGATTTAATCTGCTGAAATGTGACGGCACTTATTTTCAATTAGTTTCCTATAGTCGCATCAGTGATGAGCGCGATATTGAGTTTGTGAGAAGAATGACCAAGGATATTGGTGTAGCCGCTATTCCCCTTTCGGTTTTTCACCGCAGCCATACGGATAACAGCATTATCCGTTTTTGTTTTGCCAAGGAAGAAGAAACGCTCAAACGCGCTGCCGAACTACTCACCAAAATTTAATCGCAAATATTCTTCAACTTTGCGCTGATGAATAATCTTTCGGTAACTCTTATTCAATCCAATCTTCATTGGGAAAGTATTTCAGAGAACCTGAAAATGTTTTCCGAGAAACTTTCTTCTGTTGGCAAAACTGATTTAATCGTTTTGCCCGAAACTTTCAGCACAGGTTTTAGTATGAACCCGAAGTTTGAGGAAACTATGGATGGAACTGCAGTTGAATGGATGAGAAAAATGGCAGCGGAAAAAAACTGTGTCATTTGTGGCAGTTTAATGATTAGCGAAGACGAAAATTTCTACAACCGGTTAATCTGGATGCAACCAACCGGTGAATTTCAGACGTACGATAAGCGACATCTTTTTTGCATCAGCGATGAACCAAAGTTTTTCACCGCAGGAACCGAAAGGCTGATTGTAGAATTGAACGGCTGGAAAATCTGTCCGTTGATTTGTTACGATTTGCGCTTTCCTGTTTGGGCAAGAAATGATAAAGACGAAGCGTATGACATTTTGCTTTACGTAGCCAACTGGCCCGAAAGAAGAAACGTGGCCTGGAAAACCTTGTTGCCTGCCCGCGCCATCGAAAATCAGGCTTATGTTATAGGCGCGAACAGAGTAGGCGTGGATGAAAAAAACATTTCACACTCCGGTGATTCAATGGTGATTGATGCCTTAGGAAAAATACTGTATCACAAAGAACAGGAAGAAGATGTGTTTACCATAGAATTGAATTATGACGAACTGCAAAAGGTGCGTGAGCAACTTCCGTTTTTAAATGATGCCGATGATTTTGTATTGAATGAGAAAAGAAAAATTAAAAGTCACTGATGCCACTGCTGAACGAAAATAAAAGTGAAGAACAAAGAAGCTTCTCCCTGCGATGGTATGAAGTGCGCAACCGGGTAAAAGAACAATTCGGTCAACGACCCGATCTTAATGCCATGCTGTTTGTGATAGGCATGAATGAGGTAGGCATCGTGAAAGAGAAATGGGAAAAGGAAGAGAAGCAGGATTTAATGCACGTGGCCATCTGCAAGCTTTTTGAAAGCGAAGGCTATTTCAAATTTATAGGCAACGATGATGACGGCTGGCCCGAATATGAGGTGGTGCAGAACATTCCCAAGCTGGTTCTGAAAGACCAGGATGAATTACTCAAACAAAAAATAGTAGAGTATTTCGAGGCTTTATAAAAACGGAGTTTTTACCACTACCGCTTTCACTAACTGATTCCGTATTTCAATAAATATCTCTGAGCCTATCGGAGAGAATTCGGTTTTTACATAACCCAGACCAATTGCTTTGTTCAAGGTAGGGGACTGTGTTCCGGAGGTTACTTCGCCAATTTCATTACCTGCTGCATCTTTAATTTTAAAATGCTGGCGAGGTATTTTTCCTTTCTCAGGAATTTCAAAGCCCACGAGTTTTTTCTTAGGTCCGTTGTCTTTAATGGCTTTGTGATAATCGCTCTTGACAAAGCTTTTGGTGAATTTGGTAATCCAGCCAAGACCCGCTTCGATAGGTGAGGTAGTGTCATCTATATCATGACCGTAAAGACAGAAAGCTTTTTCCAAACGCAGGGTATCGCGGCAAGCCAAACCTGTTGGCACAATACCGAATTCTTTTCCGGCTTCGAACACGGCATCCCACATTTTGCGGGCATCTTTATTCCACACATAAATTTCGAAACCACCTGCACCGGTGTAGCCGGTGTTTGAAATAATTACATCCTCAATACCCGCCATGGCACCTCCCGCAAAAGCATAATAAGGAATAGCGCTTAAATCAACTGCAGTCAATTTTTGTAAAGTCTTAATGGCATTAGGCCCCTGCACGGCAAGCAGACTCATGTCATCGCTCATGTTGGTCATTTCTACCCCGAAGGTGTTGTGGTCTTTTATCCAGTTCCAGTCTTTTTCAATGTTCGAGGCGTTTACCACTAAGTAATATTCGTTGGCGTTCCAACGATAAACCAAGAGGTCATCTACAATTCCGCCTTCGTTATTCGGCAAACAGGAATACTGAATTTTTCCATCGGTCAGTTTCGATGCATCGTTGGTAGTTACCATCTGAATCAGGTCCAGCGCTTTTTCGCCTTTGAGCAT
>CANJVG010000001.1 GCA_947478005.1 Bacteroidota bacterium | reverse complement strand
TTCTTCTATTTTAGTTGGTAAATGTGATTTGTGAAAAAATGAAAAATATTTCCCTAGGCTTGCATCGTTTTATGGAATTGGCATCCATCCATCATCTTTGAATAAATATAAAACATGAAAAATTACCTTCTGCTTCTGTTTGCAAGCGCTTCGTTAATCAGTGTGGCTCAAAATTCTATTCCTATTAAGAAAGTAACGGTGTTTAAAAACGGCACAGCCATGCTTGTCAAAGAGGGTAGCACGCCTTTGAAAGACGGAAGTGTATCGTTGCCTATTCCGCAGCAGACGCTTTATGGCACTTTCTTTATTGGGGCTTCAAAGGACAACACGATTCGCAACATGGTGTTTAAGAACGACACATTGAAGCGCAAGGCACACAGCGATGCGGTGTGGCAGTTTTTGGCGGGCAACCAAAACAAGGTGGTGACTATTCATTATACCCCTACACAGGGTATTGATAAATCGACTACGGGTATGGTGGTGGACTACGATCTATATAATGGACTTATGAAGTTTAAGAATGAAAGCGGCAAGACGCAGATAATGACGGTGGCGCAGATTTATGATGCGGAGTTTAAAGAGGATCCTTCGGCATTTTATATGGCCGATAGCATTAAACGAATGATGGTGATAAAGGCCGATAAGCCTGCCGATAATCTTTCGTTGCAGGAGATTTATATGACAGGAGGTATCAACTGGATTCCTTCCTATTATCTGCGGTTGAAGGATGATAAAACCGCGCGTCTTGAGATGAAAGCCACCGTTGAAAACTATGCCGAAGATTTGAAAGAATCGGAAACGGAGTTGGTAGTGGGTTCTCCGCAAATGAGCAATAGCGGAAAGATGGACCCAATGACCTACGACTATATTACTTCGGATGGAAATGCTTATACCGGAGGGAACTATCGCACCAAGAGTTATATGCAGAGTAATGCAATGGCAGTCCGTAAGGATGAGGAGACTGCGGAAGATGGCTATTTTGATAATGAATTTAGTACCGCAGGTGAAAAGACCGGTGATATGTATATCTATAAACTGGGTAAAATTTCATTGCCGAATCAGAGCAAAGGCACTTTTCCCATTTTTGCGGGCAATGTGGAATATCGCGATAAGTATGAAGGCTCTATTAACGATATTACCAATTACTATAACACCCGCTACGTGCCGCAGGACGAAAGAACCTTTGACATTTTTCATTCCTTGGAAGTGAAAAATATTTCTTCGGTGCCGTTGACTACGGCAAGTGTGATGGTGGTGAATGAGAAAGACCAGTTCATTGCACAGGATGAGTTGAAATATACTCCCGTGGGTTCTAATACCAATGTGCGTTTGTCGAAGGCCATTGATATCATCATGAAAAACTCGGAGGAAGAGAAATCGCGCCTTGACCTGGCCAAGAAGATTGGCAAGACCAACTACAGCAAAGTAGTATTAAAGGGAACAGTGAACGTAGATAATTTTCAAAACAAGGAGGTAACAGTGACCGTGACTAAATCGCTTAGTGGTACGGTGCTTACAAATACTGCCGATGGTAAAGTAACCAAGGTAAACTCCTATAATTACGTAAACCCCGCTTCGAACATTAAATGGGAAGTGAAATTAGGCGCAAGCGAGAAAAAGGTACTTAACTACGAGTACGAAGTGTACTTCATACCGTAGCCTATTTTATTACGGTCGGCTTAGCAGCATTTTTTTTCTGCAGCCTAAAAAGCATCTTGCAGTGCATTAAGCTTACAAGCCCATGAAAAAATTACTCACTATTCTTTTGATTTCGGCTGTTTACTATAATGCCACTGCAGGAGGGTCTTATACATCTGCTAAGCGGATTTCGAGAGCAGGTATTGATTCAAGCCGCTTCTACAAAGACACGATTATTAAATGGATGACGATTGAAGAAGCGATGGCTGCGCAACAAAAGAAGCCGAAGAAAATCTTCATCAGTTTTTTTGCCACTTGGTGTGGCTGGTGCCGCAAAGAAGATGCGGTGACTTACAAGAACCGCGAAATTGCCCATTACATCAACCAGCATTTTTACCCCGTAAAGTTTAATGCCGAAACTAAAACATCGGTGGCGTTTAAGGGCAAGACCTACGAGTTTATTCCCGACAAAAAGATTTTTGCCAATGCCTTTGCCACTACTATGTTGAATGGTAAATTGAGTTATCCTGCCAGCGTAGTTTTAGACGAAACCGGAACGAAGATTGACATTCACCAGGGTTACTTAGACCCTATCAGCATGGAAATTGCTTTGAATTTTACGGGTAGCAATGCCTATAAAAAAATGAAGCAGGCGCAGTTTGAAGAAGAGTTCTACGGTAAGATAGAGTAGTAGAATGTCTAGGGGGAATTGTATAACAATACTAACTAACAACGATTATGTCTTTTTTGTGAAAAACTGTTTTCCTTAATTCCGTTGCAAAGCCTATTTTCGCCTCATTAAATAACAAAACCAAATTATTATCATGAAAAAGGTAACTCATTTCACTTTCGCGGTGGGAGTGCTTTTCTCTCTCACATTTATAGCATGTGGCGAGAAATTTACCCCGCTTACTCAGGAGCAAATTAATGCTCAGGTTGATTCATTGTTCAATGCACAAAAAGATGCTAAACTGGCCGAGTTGCAAGCCGCTTGCCAAAGCGGATTGGAAGCTCAGGTGAACGCAGCTGTGGAGGCTAAGAAGGCGGCCAGTGCGGAAACTGCTGCTAAATAATTTGTAAACCACTAAAACAAAAAAGACAATGAAAAAAATATTCATGACATTTTCGGCAGTTGCTACTTTTTCAGCTGCTATCGTACTGACCTCTTGCAACAATGCAGAGCAGGTAAAAAAACAGGTTGATGAACAAAATTCAAAAATTCAAACAGCGGTAGATGAAAAGTTGGGTGGATTGAGCGAAGAGGTAAGCAAAGCTTGTGCTACTGCAGTTGACTCTTTAGCCAGTGTGGCATTTACCGCATGGCAAGAAGAGCAGGCTAAGGCAACTAAGGGAAAGAAACCAGCTCCAAAACCTAAGGCTAAACCAGCTCCGAAACCAGAAGCTAAGAAACCGGAAACCGGAAATACAGGTAAGAAAGGCGATGGTCAACCCGCTGTAAATGAAGGAAAGAAAGGTGCGGAAACAGGAGGACAACCAGTTAACTTGGGAAAGAAACATTAATCTTTGTATTCTACATTAAGCAAATAAAAAAAAGCCGATTCGGAATTCCGAATCGGCTTTTTTTATTTGAACTACTACAATATTATAGCTGAATAATTGCGGTAGCGTTATCTGTTTTAGTAGGAGTACCATATGTTGCAGTATAAGTAACTGTCAGTTTTTTAGAGGTACCATCATACGAAGCATTTCCGTTAAAAGTAGTAGCACAAGAAACCACACCACTGAAGGTATAGCTGTTAGTGCTAGCTACGTTAACAGTAACATAATAGTCGCCTGTAGAGCAGTTGTAATTTCCTAGGTTTTTGATACGGAACTTTGCAGGATCGCTATCAGTAACAATATCAACGTTGTAGTGGTAAACAGATGTATCCCCAGTCAATGTCTCGGTGACAGCCGCACCTGTTTTTAAAAGTTTCGTTCTCATTTCAGTTTTGCAATCGCTTCCTTCAAATCCTGTATCACAAGTTTTAGTACACGATGCAATTGTTAAGACAACGCCTAAGGTTGTTGCTGCTAAAAATCCTTTGAAAATGTTTTTCATTTTGTTTTTGTTTTGGTTTATAATTATGGGGCAAATGTAGAAAGTTACTTTAAGCAAGCAAGCGAAGTTTACGTTATGTCTTTATTGCTTTATCCAAACGCCTGTATATACGGTATCAACCGGTATTGGCCCGTATTTGTTGGTCAGTTTATATGCCCAGGTTATGGTGTTTTTATCGCCATTTAGTGTGCCCGTTCCCTCTACATAGATTTTAGTCACGTCAGGTTTCTGGCTCGCAATATTTATAGTATTATCATTAATTGTGGCCCTCACAAACTTGTAAAACTGATTTTGAGAAAAAGCGCGTGAGAGAAATACATCTGTAACCTCATTCCCATCGGTAATCGTGTCGAGGTAGGCCAGGGTTATGGCTCCTGATGTATCATGGGCACTCCATACGCCTTTATATTTATTCCGCCAAGGCACATCGCACCGTTTGCCTTCGTATCCTGCATCGCACGTGGTTTGGCAGGAAGGTGCAAACAGTAGAGCAACACAGGCGATAAGCAAAACAGTATATTTTAGGAGTAGTTTCATAGTAGGCTATAATAGTTGGGGCAAATCTATAAAGTTTACGATTCGGGCAGAGAAAGCTAGTAGGTCTTTTCAAAAAGGAAGGTTGATGGTAATTTAATGAACAATTACCCTGACCATCATAAAATGGAACTGTCTTAACTGTATTTTGACTAAAAAGGTTTGTTATACTGAAATTCTGAGGGTCTATAAGCCTTAGTAAATGAAATATGGTATTGGGCAAACTTCAGCACAAAAAAAAGGCGACCGTTTAGGGTCGCTTTCTTTGAAGGTAAAACCGGAAATGAAAACCTTTAGAGAATCCGCTGTATTAGCGTGGTGTTTAACCGTCTATTTCAGTACTGTTACACTACCTTTGAAATCGTTCCGTGCATATCCGTTCATAAATACAGCCTTCATGGTATAGATATATGCTCCCGGAGGGACCAGTTCACCTTTGTAGGTTCCATCCCAACTAAAGTTGGCGTTGCCCGATTCAAAAACCTTCTCGCCCCAGCGGTCAAACACCATAAAATCTACAAAGGCCAAGGTGCCAGTGTTACCATAGATTTGTAAGAAATCATTTTGCCCATCGCCATTTGGTGAAAACGCATTCGGAATAAAAATGTCGCTCACTGATTTTACTTCTACCGTCAAGGTATCTACCGCTTTGCAACCATTGGCATCTACAACATTTACGGTGTAAAGGGTAGTTACGGTCGGTGCCGTCAACGTATTTTGGCAAGTAGAGCAAGTTATGTTTTCAGCAGGAGTCCAGGTATATTGATTGTTGTGGTCGGTATTGACAACCACACTCAATAGTAATGATTCGCCCAAATTGATGGTGGTAGATTTAGTGGCATCAATCTGCAATTCATAATCAACCGCAAGTGCAAAGCTGGCTTCGGCAGAGCATCTGCGCGAGTCAGAAACAGTAACAGAATACTGACCTTGGGGTAAGGAGGATAGGGCTGACAACGTATCGCCATTGCTCCATAGATAATTGAAAACAGGGGTGCCACCTGTTATATTCAAACTAACAGCTCCGTTCTTCACCTCGGCACACGATTGGTTTTTGACTTGAGGCGTAAGTTGAAGCGGAGGGGCTAAACCAATTACCTCTACCTTACTTGTTTGGCATCCATTATTGTCTGTTACGGTTACAGTATAATCTCCGGTTGGAAGATTCATCATGTCCATGGCAAGGTGACTGTTCAGGCTTTCATAAATATAAGGAGGGACTCCGCCCTCTGCCTTAAAGTGCAACTCACCATCGTTAGTGCTGGCACAGCCTACATTTACGACATATGAACTTACTGTTAGTTGAGCAGGTTGAGTAACGGTCAGGGTTGTGAAATTTGTTTTACAACTGTTTGCATCAGTGACGGTTACATCGTAAGACCCGGCTGGTATGGATTTAATTGTTGAATCAGATGATGCGTTATCCCAATTATAAGTATAAGGGGCGGTACCGCCAAAGGCTTGAATGCTTAGTTCTCCATCACTGAATCCAAAGCAGCTTACAGGCTTCGGACTGATGTTGATAGCAACAGGGGCAGGCTGTTTGAGAACAGCTGCAGCAGAAACAGAACAGTGATTGGCATCGGTAATTACTGCCGAATAGCTACCTGCTGCCAAAGCATTCAAATCTTGGCTGGCAGCTCCGGTATTCCAGTTAAAAGTATAAGGTGAAGAACCTCCTGTTACCACGGTATGAATAGAACCGGTGCTAATGCCATTGCAGAGTAAGTCGGTATGCGTAACAGTAGTGCTTAGTGATGTAAGCACAGAAATGGAAACGGCTGTTGTAGACGAGCAAGCGTTAATATCCGAAACAACTACGGAATAGGTTCCGCCATTCAGATTGCTAATGTCTTCGGTGATGGCATGGTTGTTCCAAAGATAAGTATAAGGCAGATTACCTCCACTTACCGTAATGTCAATGGCTCCGGCATTTCCTGAACAAGCATAAGGCTGATGTGTTTCGCTTACAACCAGCGGAGCAGGCTGCGTAATACTTATGGCTTTAGAAGCGGTGCATCCTTTGGCATCTGATACAGTAATAGTATAATTATTTGGAAGCAGAGAAGAAATAGTTGGCGTGCTTGAACCATTGCTCCAGGCATAGGAATAGTTTCCTGTGCCGCCTGTTGCGGTAATGTGGATATTTCCGTTAGCGGCTCCGTTGCAGGTAATGTTACTATGGGCTTCAGCTAAAGTAAGTGCCGATGGCTCTATAATACTCAGCGCAATACTGGTGGCGCAGCCAGCGGCATCGCTCAACGAAAGCACATAGTTATTAGGAGGAAGATTATTCAGATTCGCAGTAGTGGCTCCGTTGCTCCAATCGAAAACATACCCCCCGTTTCCACCCGATACATTGGCCATTATAGATCCATTATGAGCACCAAAGCAACTAATATCTGTATGCGTTAGAACAACAGTGAGCGGAGCCGGTTGTGCAATAGCAACCATAGCAGAAGAGGTGCAGGTGTTGGCATCTGTAACGGTTAAGGAATAGTTGCCTGCGTTCAAGTTCCACAAATCCTGTGTCAATGCATTTGTATTCCAATGATAAGTATAAGCACCCGTGCCTCCGCTTATGGTGGCGTCAATGCTTCCGGTTGATGAACCACTGCAAACCACATTCGTTTTTGCAAAGGCAAATGCGATAGGTGCCGGTTCACTTATGATAGATGTGGCGGTGACGCTACAACCTTTAGAATCATTTACAGTGATAGTGAAATTGCCAGCCGAAAGATTAGTTCTGTTTGGCAAAGTATTTCCACCACCCCAGTTATAAGAGTAAGGGTAAGTCCCTCCGGTTACAGCTGTATTTATAGTGCCATTCGCCCCTCCGTTGCAGCTTACATTAGTATGCGTTTGAGATGCAACTAATGCAGAAGGTTGTGTAATTGCAACAGACGTAGATGCACTACAGGCATTATTGTCATTTACGATTACATTGTAGGATGCAGCCGTAAGATTTGAAATATCTTGTGAAGCAGCTGCATTACTCCATGCGTAAGTGTAGGGAGCTGCACCTCCGCTTACCGATAAATCGATACTGCCCGTTGAACTACTAAAACAAGAAGCATTAATTTTGGTAGAAGTCAATACTAATTGTGCGGGCTGAGTTATGGTGGTACTTGCCGTTACGGTACAACTATTGGCATCATGAACGGTTACGGTGTAAGTATTGGCCGCTACTCCCAACAAATCCTGCGTGGTGGCGGCATTGCTCCACAAATATCCATAAGCTCCGGTTCCACCGCTTACCGTTAAATCAATTTGACCGCTGCTCCACCCAAAACAGGTAGCATTGATGGTTGATATGGATGTAGTAATCTGTGGCGCTTGTGTAATGGAGACAGAAGTGCTTGCAGTACAGGTTGTGGCATCTGTTACAGTTACGTTATAGCTATTCGCAACCAAACCTGAAATATTTTGAGTGCTGGCGGCATTGCTCCAAAGGAAACCATAAGGTGCATTGCCGCCAATGATGCTTAGGTTTATACTTCCTGTAGCCGCACCAAAACAGGCAACATTCGATTTGGTATTGTTAACCACCATTGGCGCTGCCTGATTTACTGTTATGTTTGTGTTGAAGCTGCACATATTGTTATCAGAAACAGTAACAGGATAAGAACCTTGTATAAGGCCTGTTCTGCCGGATGTAGTTGCTCCGTTAGTCCATAAGAAAGAGTATGGAGCGGTTCCTCCGTTTGGGGTAAGACTAATTGTTCCATTGTTTCCTCCGTTGCATGAAGCATTAGTGATAATAGGCGTAACCGTAATAGCAGCAGGTTGTGTAATAATGTTTGAGCCAGTACCTGAGCAACCCGCAATATCTGTAGCCGTCACGTTATAAGTGCCTGCTTGTAGATTGGCCCTGTTTTGCGATACGATATTGTTTCCCCAATTATAAGAATAAGGGGCCGTTCCTGCACCTGCGGTTACACTAATGGTACCATTGTTCCCATTGTAACAAGTAACATTTGTGATTACAGGTGATAAGGTCAAATTGACCGCCTGAACAACAATGGAGGGAATAGAAGCAGTACAATTAGCGTTATCGGTAACGGTTAAAGAATAGTTCCCGGCAGGAATATTTATTCTATCCTGTGTAGTTATATTTCCACCCCAATTAAAAGCATAAGGAGCGGTGCCTCCGTTTACTGTAATGTTAATAGCACCGGTATTACCTCCGGTACAAGCGGCATTGGTTATGGTTGGAATAACTGAAAGCACGTTTGGTTGATTTACGCTCATCGTGCTGGATAAAGTACAGTTAGAATTGTCTGTTATTGTAACAACGTATGACCCTGCTGAAAGACCAGTTCTGCCAGGTGTGGTTATGGCGTTCCCCCAATTATAAGTATATGGAGTTGCACCGCCTGTAATAGTTAAATTTATAGCTCCATTGCTTTGTCCATTGCAACTTACATTTGTAATTACGGGGGAAATATTGAGAGAAGTTGTTTGTGCAATAACTGCAGTATGACTGATACTGCAATTCGCATTGTCCGTAATTGTAACGGTATAAGAGCCGGCTACAAGGTTATTTCTATTCGGTGTAACAAAACCTCCTCCCCAATTGTAAGTATAAGGTGAAGTTCCACCCGCTACTGTTAGGATAATGGTTCCATTGTTACCTCCGTTGCAGGCTACATTGGTAGTAGTTGAAGAAGCGGTAATGCCGCCTGGTTGACTAACAACAAACGATTTGGAGGCTGTACATCCAACATTGTCACTAACGGTTACAATATAAGTGCCTGCTGAGAGACCTGTTCTGTTCTGCATGACTAAACCGGGTCCCCAATTATATGTATAGGGTCCAACTCCCCCGGTTACAGAAAGATTAATGGCACCGATATTTCCTCCATTGCAAGTTGTGTTCGTTACGGTGCCTGTGATGAGAATAGCAGTTCCTTGACTTACGACACTGGTGCTAAGAAGACTACAGTTGGCATTATCGGTAATAGTAACGGTATAGTTTCCCGCTGAAAGTAAATTTAAGTTCTGAGAAAATGCTCCTGAACTCCAGTTAAAAGAATATGGCGAAGTACCACCGCTTACACCAACAACTATAGCCCCATTGTTGCCGCCAAAACAGTTTGCGTTGGTAACGTTCGTGGTTACGGAAATTACAGATGGTTGTATAACAGTTGAAGTATTTGAAGCTGTACAGCCTAAATTATCAGTTACAGTTACAGTATAGGAATTTGCTGAAAGACCGGTTCTGTTTGGCAATGTGCCTCCACCATTGGCCCAGCTAAATGTATAGGGTGGCGTAGCTCCTGAAACCGATAAAGAAATGGAGCCATTGGTTCCGGCATTGCAAGATACGTTAGTTACAATAGGCGTAATGCTTAGACCGGAGGCCGGACCTACAAAAGCGCTATGTGTAGCCGTGCAGCTTTGAGCATCTGTGACGGTAACAGCATAAGTTCCTCCACCCAAATTGGTTCTGATAGGAGTAGTAATATTGCCTGCCCAGTTGTAGGTATAAGGTGAAGTACCTCCACTAACGCTTAGATTAATGGAGCCGTTGTTGCCACCAAAGCAAGTAGCATTGATAACCGAAGAAGATACAGTGATAGCCGTAGGTTGGCTGATAGTTGCAGAAGCAGTCGCAGTACATCCTGCATTGTCTGTTACAGTTACAGGATAACTACCTGCCGACAGCGATGTTCTATTTTGCGTAAAAATACCGTTGCCCCAATTGTAAGAGTAAGGTGCTACACCTTCCGATACAACCAAGTTTATCCAGCCGTTGCTTGTACCAAAACAGGGTGCATCACCATGGCTCACAACAATTGCTACCGCGGTTGGTTGATTTACTACAGCACTTGATGTAGCGGTACATGTGTGATTGTCAGTCACTGTTACGAAGTAATTTCCGGCAAGCAAACCATTTCTGATTGGACTACCTGAACCGTTATTCCAGCTATAAGTATAAGGTGCAAAGCTGCCGGTTACACCTAAAGTAATAGAACCATTACTGCCTCCAAAACAACTAACATTTGCAACGGTTGGCGAAACGACTAAGAGGGTAGGCTGACTTACAAAAAAACTAGAACTTACAGAACAGGAGTTAATGTCAGTTACTGTCAAAGGATATGTTCCTGTGACTAGAGCGGTTCTGTTTTGCGTTGTTATACCATTTCCCCAATTATAGGAATATGGAGAAGTTCCATTAATGACTGTGATATTGATACTTCCGTTACTGTTGCCATAGCACATAGCGTCTGCGATAGTCGAGTTTATTTGTAATGGAAACAGAGGCTGCGTAATGGTTATAGTTTGAGAAACAGTACAGGGATTTGCATCGGAAATAGTTACGGTGTAAGTTCCCGCAGGAAGAGCAGTGCGATTTTGGGATAAACTTCCGTTGCTCCATAAATAAGTGTAAGGTGATGTTCCATTTGATGGGGTAACATTTATGGAGCCTGTATTTGCTCCATAACAGATGACGTTCGTTTGAGTGGTTGTAACACTCAATGGAATAAAAACGGGAATATTTGCACAAGCGGATGCTGTACATCCATGGTTATCCGTAACGGTGGCGCAATAGGTTCCTGCACCAACATTCGAAATGGTTTGTGTAATTACGCCTCCTCCCCACCAATAATTGTAGGGTTCAGTTCCTCCGGTTGCATTTGCAGTTACCGAACCAGTAGGCCCACCGATGCAAGCAAGGGGTGTTGGTGTTTGGGTTAATACCAGCATAAGTGGCTCGGGTACAACTGCTGTGTCGACAACAGTACAGCCCTTGGCATCTGTTACCGTTATAATATAGTTACCAGCTGGTAGTCCTGTTCTGTTTCTAAGATGGGAACCATCATTCCAAACATAAGAATATGAGCCTGTTCCTCCACTTGCAGTAGTATTAATTGCTCCATTATTACTTGCATTGCAGGAAAGTGAAAATGGTACTAGAACCACTGAAAGAAGTGGAGGTTGCGCTACATTGATAATATTTGATGTTGTGCACCCTGTACTTGATGTAGCTGTTACAGTGTAGGAGCCCGCAGCTAATCCTGTCCGGCTTTGTGTGGTAGGACCATCGCTCCATGCATAAGTATAAGGACCTACACTTCCTACTACTGACGTTACCGTAATAGTTCCGTTGCTTCCGCCATAGCAAGAAGGCATAACTGAATTGCTGTTAATCCCCATTGTGCTACCGGATTGTCCAACTGTGGCAGACAGAGATGCTGAGCAGCCTGAAGCATCGGTTACAGTAACCACATAACTCCCGGCAGCTATTCCGGTTCTATCTTCCGTAGTAGCTCCTCCATTCCATAGATAGCTATAACCCGGAACACCAAATTGAACAGTGAGGTTTATGGCTCCGTTTGCACCGCTTCCACAAGTTACATTCGTAGTTGTTTTAGAAAGAACCATTCCAGGTGGCTGAGTAACATTGGCAGAATCAATTTTAGTGCAGCCTTTAGAGTCAGTAATGGTTACATAATAATTGGCTGCTGTAAGGTTGCTTCTGTTGGGAGTGGTTGACAAATCATTCCAGATGTATGTGTAACCAGGTGTTCCTCCGCTAGCAGTTAGTTGTATGGCTCCTGTGTTGCCACCACCACAAAAAACACTTGTAATTGATTTTGTAGTCGTTATGAATGTAGGCTCGGTAATGGTAATAGACAGAGAGGCGGAAACACCAAAAAAATCAGAGACAGTAATGCTATAAGTTCCAGCCGTTAAATTACTTCTGTCCTGTGTCGTAATTGCTCCACCCCAATTATAAGTATAGGGGGCAGAACCACCACTTGGTGTAATGTCAATACTTCCGTTGTTTCCTCCTTTGCAACTTACGTTTACTTGAGTTTTGTTGATAAAAACAGCCGCTTGGGCCGGCAAACAAAGACAGCAAATTGCGGTAAGTAATACAAAAGCACGTGTAAACTTCTTCATGCCAATTCCGGTTTTTTATTTATCCGTTGCGTAAAGCCTTCAATTTCATGCAACAGTTTAGCTATACGAAACAAGCGCTGGATTGTTTCATTTTTTTGAGCAATGTCATATTTGCTCTGTGAATGGGAGAGGAGTGGAGCAATGGGAATTATTGACCAAAATAAAAGAAGTGTATTTCAACTGTTCGCATCGTTGAACGTAAGTATTTCTCTAATTCACATGTTGTGAACAACGTTTGTCTTATTATTTTCATCTCTATATAGATGTTAAATTCGTTTTCCTTACATTTGTCCATTCCTATTGTAACCTATGAGAAATATTTTCTTCCTTCTTTGCTTCTGCTTTTTTCATTTACTGCCAAGTAGTTCTGTAATGGCACAAAACAATGTTGGTATCGGTTTATCAAATCCTGACGCCAGCGCGGTTCTTCATTTAGAGTCTAGCGATAAGGGTTTTATAGCACCTCGTATGACTACTGTCCAACGCTCGGCTATAGCTGCACCCGCAAATGGTCTTTTGGTTTATGACCTAGATTTTAATTGCTTCTTCTATTACACAACAGGTGGAGGATGGATTTCTCTTTGCCAAAATGCCGGTCCTTCCGGTCCAGCAGGCGTGCAGGGAGTACAGGGTGTTACAGGTGCAAACGGCAGTAACGGTGTAACAGGAGCAACAGGAAGCGCAGGTGTTCCAGGCACGAATGGTTTAAATGGAAATGCCGGAGCAACAGGTACCACTGGTGTTACGGGAGCTACAGGTATTAATGGTTTGAACGGAAACATAGGTCCGACAGGTGTTAACGGAAGTACAGGAGCTACGGGCGCGCAGGGTATCGCAGGTCCCACCGGCATTCAAGGAGTAACTGGCACACAAGGAATCCAAGGTGTTACAGGAGTACAAGGTATTCAAGGTATTACCGGTGCCCAAGGAATTCAAGGGGTAACAGGCGTTCAGGGTCTACAGGGTATTACAGGAGCACAGGGAATAACCGGCTTTACAGGAGACACCGGTGCAACTGGCCCTACCGGTCCTTTGGGGGCTGCCGGGGGCGATTTATCCGGAATTTATCCTAATCCTACGGTGGTGGGGTTACAGGGGATTGGAATTAGTGCTACCGCTCCTTTGCCAAACGAGGTATTGTTATTCAACGGAGTTCAGTGGGCACCTTCGGATGCGAACGGTGTGTTTTGGAAAATAACAGGCAATTCAGGAACAGCACCTGCGACTAATTTTTTAGGTACCACGGATAATATTGATTTAGTTTTCAGAACAAATAATATCGAGAAGGCTCGTATATTGGCTAACGGAAATGTAGGGATAGGATTGCCTGCTCCTGTAAGAACCTTACACATTAGTGGTATCTATAGCACAAGTGCCGGTTCAGGGCAGGTTCGCCAAGGTAATATTACCGCTGCCGGCACCTATGGTGGAGGGGTAACCAATCCGGCCTTTACCGTTAAACAACCTACCATTCGTGTAGATGCCTTTGGAAATGCAGCAGGCTTTAATCCGGTCGCAACATTTCCTACCAACTCATACCCCCGTAATCTGGGCGTAGATGCTAATGGCGATATCACGGTGTTAGAACCACGAACTGAATATTATCATGTTATTAATACTGCTGCTAGAACAAACGTTGCCGGAGTTGCTTTTGTGGTTAACCCGAACATGACTCAAACAATAACTGTCCCTGCCGGGCAAACGGCTGAAGTCTTTTGTTTTGCCTCTATTGGTATGCTGAATACCGCTACTACCGCAGGTTTATACAATACCGTGGATATAGCTTTTCATGTGGATGGAGTCTTAATGAATTACGGAGGTTTTGCTCGAATTACCTGTGTTAACTCTAACTCTAACTCTTTTGCCAACGGATCAATTATGGGTATGGTAGTCCTGGGAGCCGGTGCACATACTATTGATTTTCGGTCTAGGAGATTCGGAGGCACAATAGGAGCAACGGTTAATATTGGTGGCGATGGATTTACAGATGCCACGGCCGGAGCTATGACACTTATTGTTCATTATAGATAAAATTGTTTCATGCGGGTTATCGTTACCATAATTTTTATCAACTTTTTGTGTCTTTTTCCTTCAGCACAACAGGCTGATTCTAATCGAAAAGATGCCTTGGGCAAGATAAGATCCTCTGCGGGTTTCAAAATTTCTCCAAATAAACCTGCTTCTTATAAAAAGGAGGATGTTGATACTGTACGTGGAAAATTAGTGTCAAATACAGAGATATCGAATGCAAACGTTCCTGTGTCCAGCAGCAAGATTAGGTAAAAAACTGTTCCTCGAGTTATTCCATTCAAAAAATAATCTAAATTTAAACCTTAATTTATTTTGCATTGAAGAATATCCACATCCTCCTTTACTTTCTTCTCCTCATCGGGTTCTCAGCAACAGCCCAAAATAATGTGGGCATTGGACTCGCCAATCCCGATGCCAGTTCAGTGTTGCATCTGGAGGCTACTGATAAAGGCTTTATTGCTCCGAGAATGACGACCGGACAACGTTTAGCAATCGTTTCCCCTGCAAATGGCCTCTTAGTTTACGATATAAATTTTAATTGCTTTTTCTATTACGCGGTCGGTAGCGGTTGGACTTCGCTTTGTCAGCTGTCCGGACCAGCGGGTGCTACGGGCCCTCAGGGGACCCCTGGTGTAACAGGTCTAAATGGAGCCACCGGAACAGCCGGGATTATTGGACCAACAGGACTGAGCGGGACAAATGGGCTGCCGGGCCTCCCAGGTTCTACAGGACCCTCAGGTATTGACGGGTTAAATGGAACCACAGGACCTACAGGCCTACAAGGCATAACAGGAGCACAAGGTTCGGCTGGAAATACAGGAGCTCAGGGGATTCAGGGAATAACGGGTGCCGGAATCCAAGGAGCAACAGGCACTCAAGGTGTTGCAGGTGCCACAGGAGCAGTGGGGCTTACGGGATCTACCGGGCTAAATGGCAACACTGGTGCAACAGGTGCCACGGGCAATCAAGGTAATACCGGAGCTACGGGCTCAGTGGGTGCTACCGGTATTCAAGGGGCTACAGGTCTGCAAGGCGTCACAGGCTTTCAAGGTATTGCAGGTGTTACAGGGGCACAAGGAGCTACAGGCATACAAGGTGTCACAGGCGCACAGGGGGTTATTGGGGTGCAAGGCATTACAGGTGTAACCGGAGTAGGTGCTACAGGCGCCACCGGTGCTATAGGCGTTACCGGTCCCACCGGCTTTGGCGATTGCAACACAGCTTTATCTTATTCTACCGGCACTAACTTACTTTCCTCTACTGACCCTTGCGGCACACTTACAACTACCATACCTACTGTATTAGTTCACTCGATTACCGGTTCCACCGATATCAGTATGAACGGAGGAGGCTATGTTTCAACTGGATTGAACCTGACTTTCACCCCTGTAAAATCTAATTTACTGGTATCATTTACTATTTCAGGAAGAAGCGACCCTACAGGTACAAATGTTCATCAGAATGTTTTCGCCCGCCTGATGGTCAATGGTGTTTCGGTGGGTGGAAGTGTTTCTGCGGGCCAAGATTTGAACTCCACAACTGGAGTTGTTACTGCTTGGAATATTTCTTTCACTAAACCAATCGTGGTTACGGCTGGTGTACCCCAGACGCTCGTTTTACAGTGGTTTCGGTCGGGAAACATGGCTAGGACTATTTTTTGTGAAGCTGCCACAGCATCTGATATTGCTCACCGAACCATCAGTGCTATTGAGTTCTGATTAGGAGGGGAATATTCAATAGGTTTAATCCCATTTCAACAGACTAATTTTCATCTATTCTAAGTGTATTTAACGGGCTTCGTTTAGACCAGCGAGGCTGGGTTTTGTTATCGCGTTAGGATTAGGATGTGAAAACAAACAACACCGACTAACTAACCTCCTCAAATCGCTATCCGGATTACGCAAGTTTCTAACAAACTGGTAGAGAAACTATGTCGCTATTGGTCAAAAAAAATCCCGCTCCTTTTTCAAGAAGCGGGATTTGTAATAAACCGGTAATCGAAATTACTCTGGCTTTGTATCGTCTGTAGTTTCTGCCGAAGCATTGTTAGCAGCTTCCTCTCTCTTTTCGAGTTTCTTCACTGCGTCTGCGGCTGATTTGCTATCCATCTTTTCTTTAAGCTCAGTCAAAGCGCTCAAATCACCAAGGGTTGTTTTCTCTACATTCTTCTGTAGGGTTTTTACCACCTTCGCTGTCTTTTCGCGTTCTACCTTCTTTTCCTTACGCTCGGTGTCTTCAGTTTCCTGTTTCACTTCTTCCCAAATACGGGTATGAGAAACCAGAATACGTTTGTCGTTGCGGTTGAACTCTAATACTTTGAAGGTTGCTTTTTCATCAGCAGCCAGGAAACCACCCTGCTCTTTAGCTAAGTGTTTCTTTGGAGCAAATGCTTCTAAGCCGTAAGGCAAAAGAATTGTAGCGCCTTTATCATCTGCATTAAGAACGGTTGCTTCATGGGTAGAACCGATAGGGAATACATTTTCGAATGAATCCCATGGATCTTCCTCAATTTGCTTATGACCAAGGGTCAGTTTGCGGTTTTCGTTGTCAATATCAAGCACTACAACATCTAATT
Source organism: Bacteroidota bacterium (assembly GCA_947478005.1). Lineage (GTDB taxonomy): Bacteria > Bacteroidota > Bacteroidia > Chitinophagales > LD1 > Bog-950. Next base: position 65,634 of record CANJVG010000001.1, on the reverse strand, counting down.
CGCTACCTACTTTGGTAAATTCATTAGGGGTGCTGTAACGTTTTGTCCATGATAAATCGCTGATGTGAACCATTCCTCCGATTCCTTCAGTCAATTCTACAAACACGCCATAAGGAGTGATATTTTTAACCGTACCTCTGGTTTTGGTTCCTATCGGGAATTTTTCTGCAATCTTCACCCAAGGGTCTTCTGTCATTCTCTTTAACGAAAGCGACATTTTTCTTTCCTCACGGTCAAGCGTCATTACTACAGCCTCATGGGTATCGCCACTGTGGAAGAATTCGCGGCTGTTCACCGGAGTATTGCTCCAGGAAACTTCACTTACGTGAACCAAACCTTCAACGCCAGGAGTGATTTCCAGGAATGCACCGTAATCTTCAATGTTTACGATTTTGCCCTTCACCTTGCTGCCCAATTCAATATCCTTATCCAAAGTATCCCATGGATGCGGTTGCAATTGTTTTAAACCAAGCGAAATACGTTTCTTGTTATCATCGTAATCCAATACAACCACATTCAGCTTCTGGTTCAGTTCCAACACCTCTTTCGGATGTCCGATACGGCCCCACGAAATATCAGTGATGTAAAGCAATCCATCCACACCACCCAAGTCGATAAACGCACCGAAATCAGTAATGTTCTTGATAGTTCCTTCCAATACCTGTCCTTTCTCCAATTTACCGATGATAGCTTCGCGTTGCGATTCGATATCCGACTCAATCAATGCTTTGTGAGATACAACGGCATTCTTAATGGTTTCATTAATCTTCACCACCTTCAACTCCATTGTTTTACCTACATACACATCATAGTCTGTAATAGGTTTCACATCAATCTGAGAACCCGGAAGGAAAGTATCCACTCCGAAAATATTAGCGATAAGACCGCCTTTTGTTTTCGAAATAATTTTACCCTGCACCACAATACCTGTTTTATGAGCCGATACGATTTCTTCCCACGCTTTCATAGTGCGGGCATTTTTGCGGCTTAGTTGCAAAATACCTTTCTTGTCTTCTTTATTCACTACATACACATCAAACTCATCGCCTGCCTTCAAATCTTCCACATCGCGGAATTCTGAAAGCGGAACCAATCCGTCTGATTTAAATCCAATGTTCAAGACCACATCGGTATTGGTCAATGCCACTACAATACCCTTCACAATCTCATCGTTTTCGATGGTCTTCAGGGTAGAAGAATACTCGGCATCATAGCGAATGCGCTCAGCTTCGGTATAAGTCACCACGTTTCTCTTGTCTACGTTCCAATCGAAATCGTCATGCAAAACCACCGCAACCGGCTTCTGTTCTACTTTTTCTTCTTTTGTTTCTAAAATTTCTTCTGACATGATTAAAAACTCGATACTTGTTTATTCTCGCCTCGAGTGCGCGAGTTTTAGTTATTAAATACGGGGGCGCAAAACTAACCGAATATTGTAAATTCAAAAGGGACAATAAAAATAGTCCAGCAGGAGGTTTCCTCGCAAAGCTTTGGTCGGGCTACTCCTTCCCACTCCTTTTTGCTATCTTATATCATCTGCTGGCGGAGGTGCCTCGTTGCTTTCAGCGAGACGCTGGTGGAGTGCATTCCCTCTGTTTCACCCTGCCTATTTCAGCGGGAATTTACATGGGAATGATCTAGGGCCCCTCTCTCGCGCTCTTTGCGCCATCACTTTGCGTTAACCTGTATTCTGCTTTTTGCTTTCAAAATGTCTTTCCATTCCTCCTTTTGAGCGGCTTTCTTTCAAAACCCCACTTTCTATCAAAAAACCTTCCATTTCCATCAAATTCATCCAATAAATACCCCTTGAAGGCTCATCTCTAACCCTCCGAACCGCATGTGTCACGCTCGGAATCACTCCTCTCACTCTCCGTATTGCACGTATCACGCTCCGAATCACTCCTCTCGCCCTCCGTATTGCGCATGTCGCGTCCCGAATCGCTCCTCTCACGCTCCGTATCGCACGTGATTCTGCCGTTATTACCCCTCTCACTGACGCTATGACAGTCGTCACCCATCGTTTCCACTCAAAAAACCTCCGAGTACTCCGCGCCTCCGAGAGAACCTCATTCCGGACGAACCGAAAAACAAAAAAACAATAAACCACAAACAGAAAATTCATTTCTAAACAAACCATTGTATTATTGTCATTCACTACATTCGCTAAAAATACAATCGCCATGGGTAAAAAAATTCTGATAGGCTTCGCCATCTTCGTCATCCTGCTAGTAGCCGCTGTCGTAGCCCTTCCCTTTTTGTTCAAAGACAAAATAAACGCCCGCGTCAAAGAAGAAATAAACAACTACCTCACTGCCAAGGTTGACTATGGCGATTTCAGCCTCTCCCTAATGCGCAGCTTCCCCAATTTCAGCTTCTCGCTAAACGACCTCAGCGTGGTTGGTGTAGATGACTTCAAAGGCGATACCCTCGTTTACCTGAAGAACATAAACTTCACAGTTGATTTAATGAGCGTTATCAAAGGCGAACAATACAAACTCATCGCCCTCAACATGATTGAACCAAACATCAACGCCAAAGTAAACGAAGCCGGAAAAGCCAATTGGGATATTGTAAAACCGAGCAGTGAAAAATCAACCACCACCAGCTCTACTTCCAACTTCTCGCTTCAAATAAAAAGCTACAAGATTGAGAACGGAGAAATAAAGTATGATGACAAAAAAGGAAACTCCTTCGCGCAGATTCACGACCTTGATTTCGCGGGCCGTGGCGATGTAACCAGCGACCTTTATGACTTTGTTACCAAAACAAACATTGCGGAACTCACCTACCGCAGCGGAGCCGTTTCCTACCTCAGCCGGGCTAAGCTCGATGCCGAAATAAATGTATCGGTTGATAATGCGAACAGCAAATACACCTTCAAAGAAAACTCCATCGCCCTCAACGCTCTCGGCTTACAGTTCGATGGCTTTGTGCAGAACAAGAAAGACGAAATGAATCTCGATGTAAAGTTCAAGTCCAAAGAAGCGGAGTTCAAAAACATACTATCGCTCATTCCTGCCGTTTACAAAAAAGATTTCGACCAGATTAAAACCAGCGGAAGCCTCGCCCTCGCTGGCGATGTCAAGGGAACTTACAAAGACAAAAACTATCCCGCCTTCCATCTCGACCTCAAGGTAAATAATGGTATGTTCCAATATCCATCCTTACCGGTTGCGGTAAAGAACATTTTCATCGCCACCAACATCACCAAGCCCCAGGGTGATTTAGATTTAACGGTGGTGGACATTTCCAAGCTCCACCTGGAAGCCGGCACCGATCCGGTGGATGCTAAAATAAATGTAAAGACACCCGTTAGTGACCCTAATGTGGTGGCCAACATCAGCGGCAAAGTCGATTTATCCAGCGTTCCGAAGTTCTACCCTATGGAAGGCCTCAAAACCATGACGGGTCTCCTCAACATCAATCTCGATTTCGCGGGAAAGAAAAGCGACATTGACAAAAAGAACTACGCAGCCATTCGTGCCGGAGGAAATATGAAAGTAACCAACCTCGTTTACGACAGCAAACAAACCCCAATGCCTGTGCGCGTGATGGATATGCAAATGACCTTCAATCCACAGAACGTCACACTCAATAATTTCTCATCCGCCATCGGCAAAAGCGACTTCAACGCCAACGGAACGCTTGATAACTTCATGGCTTACGCCTTCGGCACGGGCGATTTATCAGGCACCATCAATCTCCGCTCCACCCAGTTCGATGCCAACGAATGGTTGAAGAAAGATGAAAACGCACCTGCCACCGCCAAGGCTGTTGACACTGCAAAAACTGAGTACTTCAAAGTTCCGGCTCACATCGATTTCACCGCCAACTCTTCTTTCGGAAAAATCCTGTATGAAAAAATGGTTCTCGAAAATGTAAAAGGACAGGTAACGATTAAAGACGAAGCCATCAATCTGAACGACCTCTTCGCCAATCTATTAGGCGGCAGCGCCAACATCAGCGCTAAGTATGTAACCAAGAACCTCAAGCATCCTGACGTATCATTCACTTACGATATCAAGAACTTCGATGTGCAGAAAACCTATACTTCGGTTGGCATGAGCGAGAAGATGGCTCCGGTAATCAAATACATCCAAGGAAGTTTCTCCAGCAACTTAAAAGGCAGTGGCAAACTCAACCCCGACATGAGCGTTGACTACAACTCGCTTACAGGAGAAGGTAAAGTAGAAATTCCTTCGGCCAGAGTCGTAGGTCTCCCCATCTTAGAAAAGGTAACTGCCCTTTCTAAAATCCCCGCCCTGCAAAATCTCGAATTGAAAAACGCCACAGCCAATCTCAAATTCAAAGACGGAAAAGTATTTGTTGACCCGACTGATTTAAAATTCGGAAACGGCTATAACGTAAACGTAGCCGGCTCCAACGGCTTCGACCAAAGCATCAACTACGATATGCGCATGGATGTGCCAAGTAAAGAACTCGGGCCTGCAACTGCGTATGCACAAGGTTTACTTTCCAAAATTCCGGGCTTAGGTTCTGCGATGCCCGATGTAATTGGGTTCCTCTTCAAAGTAACCGGCACTACTGCTAAGCCAATCGTTAGTCTCTCAAAGGTTACAACCGGTGGTTCATCTGGTAAGGACATGGCGAAGGGTGTGGTGGATGATCTAAAAAAGAAAGCCGAAGAAGAAGCCAAAAAACAAATAGATGATTTGAAGAAACGTGGAGAAGAAGAACTGCAAAAACAAAAAGCTCAGTTAGAACAACAGGCCAAGGATGCGGCACAAAAAGCCGCCACAGACGCAGCCAATAAATTAGCAAAAGACGCAGCCGACAAGGTAGCAAAAGATGCCGCCAATAAAGCCAAAGACATTTTCAAGTTCCCTCATTAATGTTCTATAAGGATGTCCGAAGTTGCATAAGCTTCGGTCATCCTTCATTCTCAAAACAACTTCAGTTGTGGCTCTGCCTTTTCCAGAAGAAGGTTTCTCTGCGCTTCATAAAGTGAATAATCAAGACCCGGCATTACTCTTCCGTTCATAAACTTCTTGCGCGCAAGGATGAATTGGTTGCGAATCAACTCCGCGAACTTTCCTTCACCTTTCATTCTTCTTCCGTAGTTCGAATCATTGAGCTGACCACCGTGCATACTCTTTATTTGATTCAACACTTTGTTTGCGCGGTCGAGGAAATTCTTGTTTATCCAATCTTCAAACAATAGTGCATTGTTCCCATTCAGCCTGACTACAATATACCCCGCACTTAAAGCACCCGCTTCTGCAATGGCTCTCACTATATCAAATATCTCCTCATCATTAATCCCGGGAATAATAGGCGCTACATTCACATTCACCGGAATATTTTCTTTAGTCAATCGCTCGATTGTTTTCAAAACATTCCTGGAAGTTGAAGTTCGCGGCTCCATCACTCGCTTCAGCTTTTCATCTAATGTAGTTAAACTCATCGTCACATACACCAGCTTTTCACTCGCCAACTTTTTGAGCAAATCCAAATCACGCTCAATCAAACTGTTCTTGGTAATCATTGAAACAGGATGCTTAAATTCAAGAAACACTTTCAACAACTCGCGAGTAATACCGAACTTTCTTTCAGCAGGTTGATAGATATCCGTATTGCCCGCCATCATTATAGAAGCCGCTTCCCACTTCTTCTTCTCCAACGTTTTGCGAAGCAAATCAGGAGCATTTTTCTTCAGCATAATGTTCTGCTCAAAAGCAGCACCGCTGCTGAAATCCCAATACTCATGTGTGTTGCGCGCATAGCAGTAAATACATCCGTGCTCACAACCCTGATATGGATTCATACTCCACGACAAACCAATATCAGGACTGTCCACCTTATTCAAAATGGTCTTCGGAAATACTTCGATATACTTAGTCTTCGGGTTGGTAGTCAACAATTCCTCGCGCTCTTCCTGCGTGGCAAGATCTTCTACATACACTTCATTACTGGTTTTATGAAACCGGTTAGTAGGATTTAATTGCGAGCCTCTGCCTTTGATATATACTTCCATATTGCGGAATCGTGAATGTCTAAAAGATTTCCGAAGTTTTAAAACTCATTTCCCTCCTTCATTAAAATGCAACTTCATTCCCCCTTGCTTTTTTATTTTCGTTTCAATGAAAATTCTGATTCTACGTTTTTCTTCCATTGGCGATATCGTTCTGACCACTCCTGTGGTGCGGTGCTTGAAGAAGAAGTTTCCCGATGCAGAGATTCATTACGCCACTAAGAAGTCTTTCCATTCTTTAGTTCAGAACAATCCTTACATCGCTAAAGTTCATTTGCTTGAAAACTCTTTGTTGGATTTAGTCAGTCAACTAAAAAAGGAAGATTTTGACTACGTAATTGATTTACACCATAATCAAAGAACCTTCTTTCTTAAACTTTTGCTTGGCGTAAAATCTTTCTCCTTCAACAAGCTTAATGTAGAGAAATGGTTGATGGTGAATTTCAAAATCAATCGCCTTCCTGCTAAGCATATCGTTGACCGTTATCTCGAAACTGCAGTTTCCTTATATGTAGAAAACGATGGCGAAGGCCTCGACTATTTCATTCCGAAGAGCGATGAAATAAATTTAAAAACCTTGCCTCCTGCTTTTCCGCAAGGATATATTGGTTGGGTTATTGGAGCCAAGCAAAACACCAAAAAGTTCCCTGCTGAAAAAATCATTCGCGTTATTAATCAACTCAATTACCCTATTGTTTTATTAGGTGGCGAAGAAGATGAAGCCATTGGCAATCAGATTGTTCAATCTGTAACCGGAAATATCTTTAACGCCTGCGGAAAGTTTTCTTTAAATCAATCAGCTTCGTTGGTGCTACAAGCCAAACTCATTATTACCAACGATACCGGACTGATGCACATTGCATCTGCTTTCAAAAAGCCAATCATTTCTATCTGGGGAAATACAATTCCTTCTTTTGGTATGTATCCTTATGCAACCAAGCATACTAATGTTGAGGTTGCGAATTTGGAATGTCGTCCCTGCTCTAAACTCGGTTATGAAGTCTGTCCCAAAGGTCATTTCAATTGCATGAACCTGATAGACGAAAAACAAATCAAAGCCCTCATCAAAAAAGAGATGGGTTTATGAGTTGACGTTGTAAGCAGGACCCATTTGTCGGATGATTAATTCTATCATCTTTTCCTGCTCGGGGTTGTAATGGTCTTTGAGGTCGTAGCCAAAGTGTTTACCCACCTGCTGATAGAACCAGGCTGTAACTCCACCTTTTATATCTTTAATAATAGAAAAAGCGTTATTGCCTGTTTCGCGGTTAATGAGCTTAAACAACATTTCGCCCTGACCGATGCTCAGGTCTTTCAATTCTTTTTCGAATCGCTGGCGCATTTCTTTTTCTACATCCTTTCGGTAGTGGCGAAACTCTCTGCGTTTGTCATTCTCCTTTTCCTGCTTCAACTCAGCATAGAGCTCCCGCGCAATTCTTACATAAGGCATCACTTTCTCAATACGGCTTTTGTATTTGTAATACATCATCCATTCTTCCTGAGTTTTAAAATAAACGATATCTACATCGTGCAGGGTGTAGGTAGGAATAGAATCTAAAAGGGTGGGTTTCTGGGCTGCTGTAGAATCATTGCTTCCACCGGCCAAAAGGCTGAGGGGAAACAAACAGACCAGCAATATTTTTATCGAGCGTTTCATAAACTGCTTTTATCTACCATTTCAAACCGTGTACCAAAATTAATAATGATAAAGAGATTAAGGGATATAATGAAATTTTTTATAGATAAAAGCATTAGGTCTTTTGGGAGCGACTGGCCTAGCTAAAAAAGCTAAATTTTGTTTAATAGTTTTCGGAAATTGCTGTTAGTGCTAAAATTCTGATTGAAGTCCCATTAAAATTTTGGAATGAAACTCCGCTTTGATGAGACTACAACTATTGAAACGGCATCTAAATAATCTACTTTATTTCAAATGCCGATTCGGGATAACGGTTCTCTTCGTTCCAAAAAATCCATTGGTCGCAACCGGCATCGTGAGCGGCTTTTATTTGCTGCTTCAGTTGTTCGGCTTCGTAAATTTGATAGTCCCCTTTGGGCAACCATGAAGCCGTGTATGACTGAAGGTAAGGCCTTAGTTTAGCGGAGTATCCCTTCACCTTTGCTATTCTGTCCTTCGCCCGCAGCAGTGAATTGTAAACCACCCCATAAGGGTCTAAGTCGGGAATAGGAAATGTTATATTATTTACCTGTTGCCCTTTTGCATAGAGCGAAGGATAGGTCATTGGTGAAATATAGTTGAGGTTGCGGCCTACAAATTCAATATTCTGACCAATAGTTTCGGGGTCGTTTACACTCTCGCAGATAATACCGAATACATCGGCTGACAGAACAGCCTTTGGCATTTCCTTTCTTGCATAGGCCAGGAAAGCATCTATAGCTTCATGGCGCACCTTTACTTTTTCACCAAAATCCAAAGTATCTCCGGCAAAAGGATATCGCACATAATCAAATTGAATTTCGTCTAAGCCTTTTGCCAATGCTTCTTTTGCTATGTCCACCAAATATTTCCACACCTCTTTATTAGCGGGGTTTAGCCAGGGTTCACCATTTGCCGAGGTATATAAGTTCCCATGACTGTCTTTTATAGCCCAGTCATTTTTTTTAGTTGGCAGATAAGGATCGTTAAAGCAGGCAATTCTTCCAATCACATAAATATGATTTTGGTGAAAAAGGGTTACAACCTTCTTTATATCTAAATCAGCAGTCCATGCTTTGGCATTGCGAACTTCCGGAATCTTCGATTCATAAGTAAGCAACCCGTCTGTTCCTCTTATATCTATTACATAGGAATTGATGAGCGAATGCCTGGCGAGATAGATGAAGTGCTGGAGGCTATCCATATTGCTGACCGTAGCAGTTGAAAGATAAAGAGCTTTCACCTTTCTTTCTTTTGTATTATTGCCGCGGACATGAGCGGTACTTACAGAAGTAATACCGGCAAACAATATTAAGTAATAGATTCTCCTTTTCAAAGGTTTTAAAATTTCGGTCCGCTATCTATTGATTTATTTCAATGTAGCAAACCGGGGTAGCTTTGTGATAGGGATAGGCTGATATTTAAAAGGGAAAAGTAGAGTCAGTAACATATAGAGGAAAAAAATTGTTTGTATCAGGCTGCAAAGTGTAGTGCTACGAGGTGCTAAATCTTTTGTTTCAAATTTACAAAAGCTGCATGTTGTATTATACAAAAGGGGTTGACATAGTTTGAATCGCGATTTATATTGAAGGTAAGAGCACAAAATTTAGTTAACGCTTAAAACCTTAAAACATGGAAAACAATAACACAAGATCTAAGAAAGGAACAATTTCCGCAGGAGTAGTATTTGTTATTCTGGCATTGGCTCAGGCACTGATAGCTATGAAGGCTCACGCTCAAACAAATAGTTCATTCCAAAGTTTGGTGAACGACCATCAGTTGACAATATATGTAGATGATGCCAATGGCTTAAGAGATCGTGCCATTGTGGCCTTTAATGTTTTGGCTACGGATACTTTTGACCCTATTTATGATGCTAATAAATTAGGAGGCGACCCTGACCGTCTGAGTATATATTCTTACAACAACAGTTTAGTGTTGTCCCGCAATACTCTTATAGCTATCAACTCTACTCCTTCCATTGAAATGGGTTTTGCACCCGGTCTTGGCGGTCAGTTCACCATGAGTTTTGATGAATTGAACACTTTCGACCCTACTAATTTCATTATTCTGGAGGATAAGAAGATGCATATACTACATGATACGAGAACTGGCAATTATAGTTTCACCGGAATGACAAATGATGCAAGAAGTAGATTTACCCTGCACTTTACACCAGCCATGACTACCTCTACAACCGATGCTACATGCAGCACAACCGGTATCATTAACGTAACTCAACCAGGATCTGTAAGCTGGAGCTATACAATTTCTTCTGATAGTACATCTATACTTTCAACCGGCACCTTAAATGACTCTACTCCAATTGCTTTATACGCCAGCACAGGTGTTTATACTATTACCCTCACAGACAGCAATAACTACACGGTGGTAAAACAAGTGCAGGTAGGTGGTGTGCAACCGGTAGAATCTTCTTTCACATTTTCTGATACTACTATAGAGGAAGGGGGTGACATTACTTTCACGTCTACAGCGACAAATGCAATCAATAATAATTGGGATTTTGGCGGCAACGACACTATCACAGGTTTAGCTTTTATCCGTAACTTTCCTACTCCCGGCACATTCACTGTGACGCTTACTGCCGATAACAATGCATGTATAGCCGTTAGCTCTCAACAAATTACTGTAACCGCTAAAGAGGTTATTGAAACCAGTATAAGCTTAGTAAACGACAAGAGCTCTGTAGGAATCTGGATTTGTAACAATACAGTATATATAGATATGAGCAACGAGGCTAAAGTGGATGCAGAAATTGAAATCTACAATGTGGCCGGTCAGCAACTTTCAGCCGAGAACTTCGAGCAGACATCTGTTTATACAAAGACTTTAACTACTCTAAATGCAGCTTCAATAATAGTTCGTGTTAAGAACAATGGTGTAACTACCACTAAGAAATTATTTGCAGGCAACAGCAAATAGTTTTCCCCAACCGTCTATCAAAATCCCGAATCATAAGGTTCGGGATTTTTGTTTTAACTAATACCTACCGATATTACCCTTGACTTCCTCCCCATTTTAGCCTTTCTTCGAAATAATGACAGAAATGTGGAAAATCTCCCTTCACAATACCTTGTCGCGGGGGTGTCGAAATGCTATATTCGCGCACTCAAATCAAAGCTAAAGCAGTTTTTTAGAATAAACAATCAAAATGGCAGACGAACTCAATCCCCCAACACCGCCCGAAAATACTGGCGGACAAGACCAAAACCTTCGCAACTTACCGCGCATTACACCTATTAATATAGAGGACGAAATGAAAACGGCCTACATAGATTATTCTATGTCAGTTATCGTTTCCCGTGCTATTCCTGATGTGCGCGATGGATTAAAACCCGTTCACCGCAGAGTTCTCTTTGCGATGAACGAACTAGGGCTTTCGCCCGGCAAGCCGCACAAGAAGAGTGCGCGTATCGTAGGGGAAGTACTCGGTAAGTATCACCCGCACGGAGATTCGAGCGTGTATGATGCCATGGTGCGTATGGCACAGGACTGGAGTTTGCGCTATCCTTTGGTAGATGGGCAAGGTAACTTTGGTAGTATTGATAATGACCCGCCAGCGGCAATGCGTTATACAGAGGCTCGCCTTCGCAAAATAGCCGAAGATATTCTGGCCGATATTGAAAAGGATACGGTGGATATGCGTCTGAACTTTGACGATTCTCTCGAAGAGCCTACTGTTTTACCTTCCAAAATCCCTACTTTGCTGGTAAACGGAGCATCGGGAATCGCGGTAGGTATGGCAACGAATATGCTTCCCCACAACTTAACCGAAGTGGTAGAGGCTATCATCAAATACATCGACAACAAGGATATTACGATTGAAGAATTAATCACGATTGTAAAAGCTCCCGATTTCCCGACAGGGGGAATTATCTACGGTTATGAAGGCGTTCGTCAGGCGCTCATGACCGGTAGAGGACGAGTGGTTCTTCGCGGTAAGGCAGAAATTGAAACGCAGGAAAACGGTCGTGAGCATATCATCATCAATGAAGTTCCTTACCAAGTGGTAAAATCGGAATTGGTGAAGAAGATTGCTGAACTGGGCGATGATAAGAAGATTGAAGGCATCAGTGAGGTTCGTGATGAATCGGACCGTAACGGTATTCGCGTGGTTATTGAGTTGAAACGCGATGCTATCAGCAATGTGGTGTTGAACCAACTATTTGCCTTGACTTCTCTGCAAACATCTTTTGGGGTAAACAATGTGGCGCTGGTAAATGGTCGCCCTTATATCCTGAACCTCAGAGATATGATTAAGCATTTCGTTGATTTCCGGGGTGAGGTGGTTATCAGACGCGCTAAATGGGAATTGAAGAAAGCCCAAGAGCGTGCGCATATCTTAGAAGGTTTGTTGATTGCCCTCGACCACTTAGATGAAGTTATTAAACTCATTCGCGGTTCTGCTGATACGGATATTGCAAAGGATGGATTGATTAAACAATTCGGACTCAGCGAAATTCAGGCGAAGGCTATTCTCGAAATGCGTTTATCGCGTTTAACGGGATTGGAAAGAGACAAGATTCGCGCAGAGTATGACGATTTGATGAAGACCATTGCGTGGTTGAACAGAGTGCTTTCAGAAGAACCTTTGCGGATGCAAATCATCAAGGATGAAATGATTGAAGTAGGAACCAAGTATGGGGATGAGCGCAGGACGAGTATCGAATACTCTTCAGGCGATTTCAATATGGAAGATTTAATTGCCGATGATGAAGTGGTAGTTACTATTTCGCATTTGGGGTATATCAAACGCACGCCTTCTGTCGATTATAAAATGCAGAACCGTGGCGGAAGAGGAAGCAAAGCCAGTAGCGCCCGCGATGAAGACTTCATTGAGCATTTGATTATGGCTACCAACCACAACTACATTTTATTCTTTACGGAATTAGGAAGATGTTTCTGGTTGAAGGTGTATGAAATTCCGGAAGGAGAAAAGACAGGCAAGGGCCGTGCTATTCAAAATCTTATCAGCATTCCGAAAGAAGACCGAATCATGGCCTACATCCCGGTTAAGAATCTGAAAGAAGATGACTACCTCGATAATCACAGCATTATTTTCTGCACCAAGAAAGGAACTATTAAGAAAACCACTCTTCGCGCTTACAGCAATGTGCGCACGGGCGGTGTAAACGCGATTGATATTCGCGAAGGCGATGAACTGGTGCAGGTAAGTATGACCAATGGCAAAAGCGAAATAGTAGTAGCTACCAAAGCCGGCAAGGCCATTCGCTTTAACGAAGAAAAGGTTAGAGCCGTAGGTCGTAACTCGGTAGGTGTTAGAGGCGTTACTTTGGAAGAAGAAAACGATGAAATAGTAGGTATGATTACTGTGAACCCTGACAACAAAGAAGAAACCATCATGGTTCTTTCGCAGAAGGGTTATGGCAAGCGAACTGATATTGAAGACTATCGCATCACCAATCGTGGAGGCAAGGGTGTGAAAACCATCAGCGTTACCGAAAAAACCGGTCACCTGATTGCCATATTGAACGTGACGAACAATGACCATGTAATGATTATCAACAAATCGGGTATCGCTATTCGTTTGGCGGTAGAACAATTGCGGGTAATGGGTCGCGCTACGCAAGGAGTGCGGGTGATTAAACTCAATCCGAAAGACCAGATTGCGGCTGTGGCTAAAATAGAAAACGGCAAACTGAACTACAATGCCGAAGAAGATGGAGAATTGGCATCAACAGACGTGAGTCCTGAGGAATAAGCTATTCTTCAAATAAAAAGCAAAGGCGTTAGCCGGAATCAAATCCGGTTAGCGCCTTTTTTGTTTTAGGCTCTTTCTGCTTTTGAATAAATCATGTCAAAAAGCAAAAAGTTGTTTTCCGATAACTCAAAAGTTCTGTTCAAAACCAGGAGAGTCCTTTACGATAGCATGAAAGCAGGTCTATTTGTATCCAAAGTTGATAAAGGTGTATCTACAAAGGATACAGTTGTATCCAAAAGTGATAAGGCGGTATCAACAAAGGATAAGGTGGTATCATCTAAGGATACGCATGTCATCTAAAAGGATAAAGTGGTATCTTGTATGGATATATCTGTCATCTTTTATGATACAGTTGTATCCATTTTGGATACAAAGTTCATATAGAAGGATACAAATCCCTATTCCTAACGGATATTTACAGCATAGGACAACGCTTTCAATGATTTTACAACATCTTCGGGTGCTGCAAAAAGGCATTTGATATCTTTGGGAATAAGTCATTTAGCGCCAGAAACATGATTCCTTGTAGATAAGAACCCTGTTTAGTTTTTTTTTAAACAGTAAACGGGTAGCTTAAACTGCTTTGTAGCGCAGCAGCCTGCGGATAGAGATAAGGTGAAGCAGCAGCGCAAAAGGCACCACCAGAGAAGGCAGCCATACAAAAGGAAAATTAAAAATAACAGTGTTGGCGGGTTCATTCATAAAATGGCGGAACGGATACGGAGTGGAAAGAACTGCAACGGTAACAATGTTGGCTAAAAACAATAGCCCGAAAATGTTCCAGGTAAGGGCTACTTTCCAGCTCCACGATTTTTTTACAAAGCAGTAATAAGCCACAAACGGAGCCGATAAGCCAACGAGTATATCAAAATTGAGCCCCTCAAAAGTCATTTGCACGGGAATAATCTGGTAACGATAGAGCAGCCAAAGGATAAACTCCATCAATATTCTAAACGATTGCACATACACAAACCAGAAACCGCTGATATTTTCCGACAAATCGTTAAAGGTCTTGGCTTGCATCAATACTGCAAGGAATAAAAAAGGAGGCAATACTACCAGCAGAAACATGGGCGGCATAGAGGCAAAATTAGCCAGCAAGCCCGACAGGGCAATGATATTTGTAAAAGCCAGCCATACCAATAGAAAAAGAATAGTAACCGATAAGTTTCGTCTGCGATCTGCAAAAGCCAAACCGCCTCTAACTCCACACACGTGCACCGCTATAATGCTGAAAAATGCAATGCCAAATACCAGGGCAATAAAAAGTGCAGAAACATGAAGTGGAATAGGTGGAGTAATCATGCGCTCGATGCCCAAAACTATTTTATAGTTCGAACATGGTCGTTAGTTTTCCATTTTTGTTTGTCTTCGTTTAGAGACAGAAGTAAGATTGGGGGAGGTAATGTTTGAAATTGAATATGGAATACAAATACTGGCTGGTGTATTTGAATATTAAATCTTCCATCTAAAATACTACCTGTGATAGCTGTATTTCAGGGTCCGCTGCCAGTTGCCTATGTGAACAATAACGCTCTTGCCGGTAGTGTCACTCTTAGTATAGGAGGAATCTCTGCGCATTTGCAATGGGGTCAGATTGTAAGTTAAATGAAAATGATGCTTCTCTTTACACTGCGTGTCGAGCAATTGAAAAAGTTTCACGTTGGTTTGAGGCGGGAGTGATTTCATCATCATTCCATTCCACATCAACTGAAAATTGTCGGCATCGCAAGCCAAAATATTTTTGGTAAGAATATGCAGGGTATCCTTTGTCAGGTAAACCGTATCGAGCGGAACTGTCTCCGTAGTGGAGTTATAAAGCTCCTTATCGCGAGTTATTTTTTTGAACGAATAATCATATACGGTATCTATAACCGGTGCGGCAGTGGCTGCTGCGGGCTTGGAGGTTTTGCAGGAAAAAATAAGCAGGGACAAAATAAAAGCAACGAAAAATAATTTCTTCATGAATGGTTTATTGTAAAACTAATTTGCGGATAGTGCGTGATTGTTTGCCCACCACCGTCACAATATAAACACCTTTATTCTCTTTTGATAAATCTATGGTAAAGCTAAGCGCAGTTGCCTTTTGAAATGATAGTTGCCTTCCAGTAACATCAAATACGCTTACGTTTCTCTCGGCATCGCTATTTAAAAAATGCAATTCAACTAAACCGTTGGTGGGATTAGGAAATAGCTGAAAAAACGCTTCTTCCTTTATTGATTCAACACTGTTGATTCCACAATTTGCCTCTCGGCCATTTAGCGAAGTCACTCCTATGCTGTCTGGATCTAACCATGGTTTAAGTTGCAGTGCTTTCGCTGCTCCGTTACTTGTCCAGTGATAAGCTACCTTTCCAAAATAGTCATTTGCTGTTGGGTCGGTACAATATGAATCACCTCCGGTTAAGGTGCCTATAACCTGCCTTTGCGTGTTGAAGATTGCACTACCCGAAGAACCTTCTTCTGTAACGCCATGCCCGTTTACGGTACCTGCCCATTGCACTCTCCAGTGGGTGCCGGCCACATTAAACCAAGTATCGCTTACGAGTTTCTTCTTAAAAGTTGAAATCTTTTTGATGTCCGTATAAGGATGATGAATGCAAACGCCTGAGTCTGCTGCTGTGTTAGCGTTGTTCCAACCAGCATAATAAATATGAAAGCTATCAGGAGGAACATGAGTTAGTTGAAGCAGTAAGAAATCGGAACCCGTATCACCTCCATTGTCATTGCTATCTGCTTTTTTGGTGCAGCCGGTTACAAAGTAATCGCCTATGTGCCCAATGGCAGCTGGAGTTACACAAGAAGGTGCTTCGAAATTATAATAGAACAACCATTGAGCATATTGATTGGCTGCGGTGCCTTCGGAACAATGTTGTGCGCTGAGGAGATATGGGGTGCAATCTTGCCGCACATTATTAATCATAGTGCCCGAGCAAGAGCCCTGACCGGTATTGCTTTGAACAATTACACAAACCACTGCGCGCTTTTCGTCTTGCCAGTCGGTCCCTTCGGTGCAATTAATATTCACTTCACAAACATCTGAACTGCCAAAGTCCAAGGGGCTAACACCCGCCTTATGCCGTTTCGGAAAATAGCTTTCCACCCAGCGATAGGCATGGCCCACTTCGTTCAAACAAATTTCTCCTTTACCGATTTCTTCTTTAGGTTCAAAGTATTCCATCACAAGCGTTTCCCCATGAATTAAGCCGGTGGCATAGTAGCCGTCAGTTTGGTTATTCTCGTAGGTAAACGCACCTATCACTTCGTCTTTATCGGGTGTATATACATGCAACATAGCACCCTTGGGCAAATAAAATTTATTGAAGTAGGGCAACAAAGCCTGCGCTCCGGTTGAAGTAACTTTCAAGCGCCAAACGCGACTGCCATCAGGTAAGTAAGTCCAACTTCCTGAGTTTTTGAAAGTAATATTGATAAAGATGGAACGGGAGAACTTAGGCATTTCGTTCTTCTGCTCTTCAAGCAGATCCAGTTTTTTCGCTGCCTCCATATCAAAGACAGGAAGGATTCTCTCCTCCAGGGGAGTTAAAATATCAGAAGAAATCAGGCTGCTAACCGGCTGAAGGCTTCTATTCACCTGCGCATTTACACTCACTAAAACAAACAGCGCGACAAAGGCAGAAATAATCTTTTTCATAAATGACTATAAAGGAAAGTGAAAATAGTTTTTTTTGAATCCGTTGAAACGCAGCAAAGTTACGAATGAAATTTCACGGAACAGTTGACGTTAAAGAAGTAATTGGGTATCACAAATCAGATGGGCACAGAAAATAGTTTCAAAGAAATTAACGGTAAAAAAAAGTCACCCTGGATGAGAAACTTGCTGATAGTCTTAGTTGTATTGTCAACTATTGCTTCTCTTCTGTTTGTTACTGCGCTGGTCCTGGAAAGCAAAATTAAAACGAGAATAATTACAGAAATAAACAATCAGATAACGGTTCCTATAGAAGTGAAAGACGGAATTTCGCTTTCGCTGTTCAAACACTTCCCTTTTGCTTCGGTAACTTTTTCTAAAGTCAGCATTGACGATAAGTTCGATAAGAAAAACAGGAAGCTGTTGAAGGTGGAAGAGTTTTCGCTGCTCTGTAATATCTATTCGCTTTTCAGTAACAAAATTGAGTTCTCCAAAATTGTGATTCGCGATGGAGAAATGAATTTATACAATGATGCTAACGGGAAATCAAACTTCGATATTCTGAAACCATCAAAGGCAAAGGAGAAACAGAACTTAGCCATACAGATAAAGAAGGCATTGATAAAGAATGTAAAACTCAATTACCTGGATAAATCGCAAAACACCACGGTGGATGTGAAAGTGAATGAGGTGCTGATGAACGGTAATTTTGATGAAGCTAATTTTGAGTTGACGGTAAGCAGCCAAATCAGGGTTAACCGGATAGTGGCCAATGGAGAAATTTTTTTGAACAATCGGAATATTTCGGCTGAAACGGTACTGAACGTGGACAAGGCCAACCATAAATACAGTTTCAAAGACGGAAAGATTTCTATTGACGAATCGCAATTCAACATCAACGGTTTCTTTGCTGAACTTAAAAACGGAACCCAACTCAATTTCAGTTTAAAGAATGAAGGCAGCGATATGCAGCAACTCTTTTCGCTCTTCCCCGAAAAATATAAATCCGCTTTTAATCAGGCTACGGGCAGCGGGCAATATGCTGTTGCTGTAAGTGTAAAAGGAATTCTCGGTAAATCTGTTTTCCCTTCGGTAAAGGTTTCGGCTGTTTTAAAAGATGCCGAAATTAAACTGAGTCGCTATAACAAGCAACTGCAAAAAGTAAATGCCACAGCAAGCTACGACTTAGATGCTAATGGAAATAATCGCATCAGCATCAGCAATTTTAATTGTACACTCGACAACGAACTTTTCGACTTTAAACTCTCCTTAGAAAACCTCGCGAATCCAGTTTTCAACTTCTCGGCCAATGGAGTTCTTCACCTAAGCGAGCTAACCCCCTTTGTGCCTGATTCGGTCATTCAGGATATTGACGGCACGGTGACCTTCTCTAATTTTCATTTGCAGGGAAAGAAGAATGATTTTACAGACGTAGAAAATTCAACGCTGCTTGGCTCGGGTGAATTTAAAATGGAGGGAATAGAGTTTAGACAAAACGGAATTACTTATGGCAATATCAACGGCTTGCTGAAGTACGAAAACAGATTTATTGAGGCACACAATTTCACCTTAAACTTTCTTAGCACCGATTTTAATCTTTCAGGCAATATCGAAAACCTTTTTGCTTTTGCTTACAACCTGGCCACGAAACGAAAGGCCAATGACATTGTATTGATTGTAAACGGAAAAGTAAAAATGCAGACGTTCAACCTCAGCGGGATGATGGATGCGTTTAGTAAGAAGAATCGTCCGCAGGCTGTGGTGCGTGAGAAAATAAAGCCGCGCGAGATATTCAGCATGAAGGGTAACCTGGATATAGAAGTTGGAAAATTTATCTTTAGGAAAATGGAGTTTGGGGATTTGAAGGCCAACCTGCAACTAAGCCCAGGCATTGTGCAGATTAATCATTTGCGCACGAGCGCCATGGGGGGTGAACTGAAAACCACCGGACAAATCGCTTTAACTCCCGACAATACACTTGCCATGAAAATAGATTTGGTGGCGGCTGACTTAACCATTCCGGAAATCCTCAGGCAGTGCGAAAACTTCGGGCAGGATGCGTTGACGGACAGGCATTTGAAGGGAAAAGTAACAACTTCTGTTTCACTAAATGCGGATTGGAGAAACTACAAAGATCTGGATATGAAAACCCTTTCGGCTTTGGTAGATTTTAGAATTACGAATGGTGAGTTGATACGATTTGAACCGCTTCGGGCGGCTTCGAAGTTTGTGCGGGTGGAAGAGTTAGAAGACATCAAGTTTGCTGATTTGGAAAACACCATCAAGATTGCGAACGGACGCATTGATGTTGCCGAATTTGAAATTAAAACTTCGGCACTCAATCTTATGTTTTTCGGTTATCACAATTTCGATAACATCGTTGACTATCATTTAAAGATTAATCTGCACAAGTTGCTGGCGCAAAAGTTCAGGCGCAATGCGGGTAATGAATCGTTTATTGAAGAAGACCCTTATCAAGGCGTGAATCTTTATCTTACGTTAACGGGGCCAATTAATAATCTCACGATTAAATTTGATAAGGCGGGTATACGGAAGAAGATTCAAACGGATTTCAGAAATGAGCGGCAGGTGCTTAAAGATCTGTTGAACAATTCGAAAAGGAAAATAGATGAAAACGAGCAGAAGCGTGAGGAAAAATATTTTGATGTGAAAGCAGAACCGCAGTTTATGGATTTTGATACTACGGAGAAGTAGCGAGTAGTAAGTATTCGGTATTCAGACAACAGCCGTTATTTCGTATTTCTTATTTTGCATTTCATTCGCTAATTGATATGGACGTTTATAAGCGCAAATCAAATCTTAAGCTGGTTCTATTGCTGCTGGGTATTGCTATTGGTATCAGCACGTTGCTGTACACCAATCACCTGGCAACTAAAATGGCGAGTGAGGAAAAATATAAGGCGCGCCTGTGGGCAGAAGCTATTGCGCGAAAAGCGCGTTTGGTTCGCTACACGAAGGAACTGTTTACGAAGCTGGCGGCTGATGAGCGAAAGAAGGTGAATATCTATGCTCAGTCCACGAAATTTGTACTGACGATTAATGATAACGAAATGCTTACTTTCTTTAATGAGATTGTAACTACCAATAACGATATTCCGGCTATTCTGGTTGATGAGAAGGGAAATATGCTGGGTGCGCGGAACATTGAAATTCCTCCCGTGAAAACGTTTCTAGAGTTGCCGAAGAAAATGATTGCCGAGTTTTCGAGCTATGCGCCTATTCTGGTGGATTATAAAATCAACAAGAATTATATTTACTATAAGGACTCTAATCTTTTTACGAAGCTGAAACAAACGCTGAGCGATTTGGTGGAGACGTTTATTTCGGAGGTGGTGGTGAACACGGCTTCGGCTCCCGTTATTCTTACGGATGAAAAAATGAACGTGATTGATTACGGAAATATTGATTCGCTGAAGATGACGGATAGTAAGGCGGTGATGGCGATGATTCGGGAGATGCAAGGTGCGCATGAACCTATTGTGGCTGATTTGGGGGAGGGGGTTTTCAGGTATATCTATTATGACGATTCGCAGACGCTTAAGCAACTTCGTATTTTCCCTTTTATTCAACTCGGTATTTTTGCGGCCTTTTTGCTGATTGCCTATTTTGCCTTTAACAACGCACGGGTGGCAGAGCAGAATCTGGTGTGGGTGGGTATGGCGAAGGAAACCGCTCATCAACTGGGCACTCCTATATCGGCTCTTAGCGGCTGGGTTGAGCTGCTGCGCGACCTGGATGGGATGAAGGGCAACGAACAACTGCTGGACGAATTTGATAGTGATATTCAGCGGCTTTCTTTGGTCGCTGACCGGTTTTCAAAAATCGGGTCGGTGCCGCAGCTAAGTCCGCAAAGCGTGAGCGAAACGCTGGAGCGGAATGTGGCTTATATGCGCAAGCGTGCTAGTGAGAAGGCGCGGTTTCTTGTTTTTTGTCCGAAGGATTTATCTATCAAGATCAACAACCAACTATTTGACTGGGTACTGGAGAATCTGTTGAAGAACGCGCTGGATGCGATGGATGGTGAAGGGGAAATTG
Organism: Bacteroidota bacterium; assembly: GCA_947478005.1. GTDB lineage: Bacteria > Bacteroidota > Bacteroidia > Chitinophagales > LD1 > Bog-950. Next base: position 44,537 of record CANJVG010000001.1, on the reverse strand, counting down.
ATTTGGAAGTGAGTAGTGATTCAAGCCACGTGCACATAGACGTGACGGACACCGGCAAGGGAGTTCCGAAAAATAAATTTGTGACGATTTTTGAACCCGGTTACAGTACGAAGCGCAGAGGCTGGGGGCTTGGTCTTTCTTTAACCAAACGGATAGTGGAAGAATATCACAACGGAAAAATAGTGTTGCGCAGGTCGGAAATAGGAAAGGGGACTACGTTCAGGATTTCGCTGCCGAAGGTTTGATATATAGTTAACTTCAGATTCGGGTTGACTTTCTGTAAGTTTTTTGTAGAAATTTTAACGGCAGGATCAAAAGGTAAGAGCTTGATTTCACAGGGTTCATTAAATTGAGCTATGCTTGCCTGATTATCGATAAAAGGAAAGTAAGTCCTTGTAAGGTAACAAAATTTGCTTCCTCGGAAATTAAGTTATTAGTTTAAATGAATGTAACAAATCCTGAAGGGCTGTTGTACCCGCTACTATTTTCTCCCTTTTTTCACAGTAGTATTGAATAAAAATAAATTACCCTTGCAGTCCGTATCATGAGCAACCAGCAACCATTCCCTACACTGATTCTGCACCGGCAGAAAACGCAGGCCATAAAACGCTTTCATCCCTGGGTATTCAGCGGTGCTGTAAAATGCAAAGACGGAAACCCCGACCAGGGCGATGTAGTCGAAATTGTTTCCGAAGACGGAGAGTTTCTCGGTATTGGCCACTTTGGCACGGGGAGCGTCAGCGCGCGCATTTTCAGTTTTGAAAAGATAACCAGCCTTGAAGATATCTGGAAAAAACGCTTGCAACAGGCCTTTGCCCAGCGCAGAAACATCGGATTGACCGAAAGCAAAACCACCAATGCCTATCGCCTGGTAAATGCAGAAGGGGACGGCATGCCGGGTTTGATTATTGACTGGTATAACGGCACTGCCGTAATTCAATGCCATTCAAAAGGCATGAGCGCTGAAAAAGAAAAATTTGTAGATATACTAAAGACCGGCTATGGCGAAAGATTGACTTCGGTGTACGACAAAAGCGCGGCTACACTCAATCATAAAATGGCGGCACCCGGTTCAGCAGAAGAAGGAACTCCTCCACCTGCCATCACCAATCATCCAACCACCGATGCTTATCTTTATTCGAAAAACGCCTCCCCCGAATCGAGCAGGGTAGTGCTGGAAAATAATAACAAGTTTATGGTTGATTGGGTGCTGGGGCAGAAGACTGGTTTCTTCATCGACCAACGTGACAACCGTTCTTTGCTTTCTAGATACGCCAACGGTAAAAGCATCTTGAATACCTTCTCTTATTCAGGCGGTTTTTCCGTTTATGCCATGCAGGCAGGTGCTTCGCTCGTTCACTCAGTTGATAGCAGTGCCAAGGCCATCGACCTCACCAACCAAAATGTAAAGCTGAACAACTGTGCGGGTAAACACGAATCGTTCGGTAGCGATGTTTTTGATTTTATGAAAACATCCAAAGAAGAATACGACATCATTGTACTCGATCCCCCGGCCTTTGCAAAAGCGCAGTCGGCCCGACACCATGCCATTCAGGCTTACACAAGATTAAATCAGGCAGCTTTCAAAAAAATAAAGAAAGGCGGAATTGTGTTCACGTTCTCCTGTTCACAGGTTGTGGATCGCGAAATGTTTACAGGCGCTGTTACATCTGCCGCGATTGATTCGCATAGAAATATCAAAGTCCTTCACCACCTCTCTCAGCCTGCCGATCATCCGGTAAGTATCTTCAACCCCGAAGGTTTATATCTGAAAGGATTGGTGTTGTATGTGGAATAGAAGTCTTAAATACCTTTAAAATCATTCACCCCTTGCAACGGGCTTCGTATAAGAACCTACTACGAAGGGTTAAGATTTTTTAACGGGTTATTGAACTGATTTCATGCCGCTCTTTAAGGAAATCGAATATTTTTGGCTCGATAAAAATTCAACTATGACAAAGAAAATCTCCGCTTCTTTACTCTTCGTTTTTATGATGATAGCAACATTTGCTACCAATTATAAACCCATGAACATCAAGATTACTGTAAAGAATCTTGAAGGCTCAAAAATGATTTTAGCCAACTACTATGGCGACAAGCAGTATGTAAAAGACACTTTGGAATTTGACAAAAAGGGAAGCCTGAGCCTAAAAGCCGACACTACCTTGCCCGGAGGTGTTTACCTGGCTGTGTTTCCGGCATTAGGCAATCGCTATTTCGAGTTTATCATCAGCGAATCATCCTTCACATTGGAAACCGACACAGCCGATTTAACCGGCCATATTAAAGTAACGGGCTCGGTAGAGAACACTTTGTTTTATGATGATATGAAGTTTTTAGGCAAAATGAAAGTTACTTCCGATTCTCTCAACAATCTTTACAAAGCAGCCAAGGATGCTAAGGATAAAGAGAGTTATAAAGAGCGATTGATTCAAATAGACAAGGATGTAAAAGGGCAGCGCGTCAGCATCATGACAAAGTATCCCGACTTGTTTTATGGCAAACTTCTCCGCGCAATGAAAGATGTGGATGTTCCGGAAGCACCAAAAGATGCAAATGGCAAAATTATTGACTCAGCATGGCAATGGCGTTTCTACAAAGCCCACTATTGGGATAATGTAGATTTAAAAGACGAGCGTTTGCTGCGTTGCCCGGTGTTTCACAATAAATTGAAAACCTTCTTCTCTCAAACAGTGGTGCAGGTTCCTGATTCAATCATTGTAGCCGGTGATGACCTAATTAACAGGACTGACAAGAAGAACGAACTTTATCGTTATGTGCTTACCTATATTTTCAACGAAATGGCAAATTCCAAAATCATGGGCTTCGATGCAGCCTATGTTCATTTCGGAAAAAAATATTTCTGCCAGCAGGAGTTCACGCCATGGATAGACACCGCCAAGAGATTTAAGATTTGTGACCGTGCCAACCGCTTGGAACCAGTGTTGGTGGGTAAAAAAGCACAACGGCTAATCTTGCCAAGTGACTCTACGGAAATGCAGTGGAAATCATTGCAGGACATTAAAGCAAAATACACCATCCTTGCCTTTTGGGATCCGGATTGCGGGCATTGCAAAAAGGAGTTGCCGGTGCTAGGTGAAGCCTATCACAATTTGAAGAAGAAAGGAGTAGATGTAGCAGGCTATGCACCCGCAATCATGGAAATTGAAAACTACAAAGACTGGGTAGAGTTTATCAAAAATAACAACCTCGATTGGACCAACGTTTGCGATTCAAAACGCCACAGCAATTTCCGTTACGAATGGGATATTCAAAGCACTCCGCAGATTTACATTCTCGATTCAGAGAAGGTAATTAAGGCAAGAAGAATTGGCGCAGACCAGGTAGAAGATTATATCCTTCATCTTGAAAACCCTAACTATAAACCGAAATCGCTCATGAAGGTGAACGATGAAGACAAACAGGAAGGAGCAGAATAATCAAGCATTAAGAATTTGGAATGCGGAATTGGGTAAATCCAGATTCCGCATTTTTATTTAGGGTATTTGTCCTATTTTGAACCACCGCTATTACTTTTCAACAGTAGTGGTGCCATAACCTATCTTTCGAATGATAGGCTTAGGCATATTTTAGCCCAATAAACTAGAAATATATGCTTACAGTAAACCGTCAAGAATCGTATCGTTTATTTTTGATAGAGGATAATCCAGCCGAAGTTCGTTTAATTCAGGAAGCTATTAAGGAAGCCGAACTGAGTGAAATTATTGAACTGTCTTATGCTTATGATGGTGAGGAAGCGTGCGAGACCTTAGATACTGCAAAGATTTTAAACAAACCTTTTGATTTGGTATTGCTTGATTTGAATATGCCAAAAGTAAACGGCAAGGAGGTGCTCGAAAAAATTAAAACTGATCCTGATTTAGAAGCCACTCCTGTTATTATGGTAACTAATAGTGATTACAAGAAGGACATGATTGAGTGTTATCGATTAGGTGCCAATGGCTACATGCAAAAGCCTGCTGACTTCAAGAAGCTGGTTGACTTTTTTGTCTCTATTAAAAAGTCAATCGAAGTAAAAAATAAACTGTCCGTCTATTTTATCGAAAAGATGTACGATGAATTAAGAATGGCTGTTTAATTCAGGGAACAACAACTGCATTACTTCATTTCTGAAGTTTTCACTCCGCTTTATTTCCACAAATTGTTTCTCTTCCGTCATCAGCCAGCATTTGCTGCAAAATTCTATGGATGCTTCTATATCGTGAGTAGATAGTACCACTATCTTTTTCATATCACGGGCTATTGAAGAAAGCAGTTCAAGAATTTCCTTCTTGTTTCTGAAATCAAGAAAAGCGGTGGGCTCATCAAGAATGATAACCGGAGTTTGTTGACAAAGTGCCCGGGCAATAAGAACCTTCTGCTTTTCTCCATCACTTATTTCATTGAATAGTTTACCTCGAAGTCTCTCCATTTTCATTACTTCAATCACCCTCTCCACTTCCTTCTTGTCTTCTATCGATAAATTACCGAGCCAGCTCGTGTAAGGCATCCGACCCAAAGCAATGAACTCATGAACGGAAATATTATCTACAAAAAGTTTTTCAGTTAAAACGATGCTAATCAGTTTAGCTTTATCCTGAACGGAGAGAGTATCTAATGTCCGGTCATCAATAGAAATATCTCCACTGCTGCTTTTCTGTAAGCCAGAAACTGTTCGAAGCAAAGTGGACTTGCCGATACCATTTACTCCCAGCAAAGCAATCATCTCTCCTTTATTGGCAGCAAAAGAAATATCCCGGAAAACGATTTTGTCGTTTCCATAGCCAATACTCAATTTTTCTGCCGCCAGACTCATATTAAAGTTTCCGTTGTCTTAGAATTATCCAAATAACTACAGGTGCACCGAGTAGTGAAGTAATTGCATTTACTGGTAGTATATTGTCAGAGCCGGGGGTGGAAGCTATCACATTACATAGACCGCAAATTACAGCCCCAATTAGAACGCAGGCTGGAGTCAGAATTTTATGGTCGGCTGTTTTAAAGGTAGCGCGTGCTATATGCGGAACAGCTAAGCCTACAAAACCAATTGGTCCACAAAATGCGGTAATACTACCGGCAAGAATACTTGTGCATAGAACAATCAGGATTTTTGCGACACGAACATTTAGTCCGGTGCTTGTGGCGTAAGTATCTCCAAGCAATAAAAGGTTCAGCGGCTTTGACAGAAAGAATGAAAAAACCACCCCCGATAGTACCACGGCTGCCAGGTAAACTATTTGGCTGGCATCCACATAACGAAAGCTGCCGAATGTCCACAGTACATATTTTTTCAAGGCCTCATTACTCGAAAAGGTTTGCATAATTTCAATTAAGGCACTAATGCCCCCACCAATCATTAGGCCGATAATCAGAATCGCTACCATGTCATTCAGGCGAAAGGAAATAAGGAAATTGATCAAAAAGATAAGTATGGCTCCCATAGCAGCTGCAAGAATTATACTCCAGCTACTTAGTAAACGAATTTCGTTAATGCCAAAAGCTGAAGCGGCAAGAATAAACAGAGCTACACCAAAACTGGCACCAGCGCTTATTCCCAAAACATAAGGGCCCGCCACAGGGTTTCGAAACATAGTTTGCATTTGCAATCCGCTTACGGATAAACCTGCACCGGCAAGCATTGCTGCCAGCGAAGCAGGCAAGCGCGATTCAAGCACGATGTTTCGCCACGCTTCGTTGTTAGAACTGTTCTTTAATAGAATAACTATAACTTCGGAGAACGGAATGGACACAGAACCAAGCAGAAGTTGTAAGCAGAAAACTACTACTACTGCTATTACACCTATTGTAAACAAAAAAAAATTCCTGCTTAAAGTCATTTTAGCTTACGGTAATAATACAATTCATGATTGGGTAAAAGTTCGGGATGGAAAATAGAAATCAAATCTGCTAGAATCTTATCAGGTGAGAGGGCACCACTTTCCCAAAAGTCAAATCCTCCGTTAGATGTATTGCGCTTATCGTAATTGAAAACATTTTTGCTTTTATAGGCTTTGAAAAATGTATTTTTTTTATCAGCAGCTTTAATATCAGCGAGCGAACTTGCAAAACTGTTGCACAGCCAAACATCTGCATCAGCTGCTCTTGAATATACGGCTTCATAATCCAGATTCAAATTTAATCCGTTCGTTGCCTTGGCTTCCTTCCATAGGAATTCACCTCCTGCATCTGCAATCATTTTTGCCATATAGTTTTCTCCGCATGGCATATACCAAATCTCCTTAAACGGTATATTGGCAAAGACAGTTGGTTTCTTTGAAACGGTTTTCGCTTTTTCCTTTAGCGCCAAAAAATCTTTTTCTATTTGTTGAAAGATACTGTCTGCCTCCGGTTCTAGGTTATAGAACGCAGCAACAAACTTGAGCCATTCTGCACGGGCAAGAGGTTCCTGTTCCATATAATCCAAATTCAATACAGATTTGATATGCAGAGAGTTTAATTTGTTTTTCATTTTATCTCCTCCATCCCAATTGCCCGAGCTAAATACAAAAGAGGGATTGAGTTCTACCATCCTCTCATAGTTTAATTCATCTTTTCCGATGTCGGCAATTTTGTTTTGCTTCACTTTCTCTACCAATTCCTGATTATATATGAGCGCTACGTTTGCAACTCCTGCAACCGAATCTTCTAAACCCAATCGAACCATTTCGGATAAATGATTAGTAGAAACACAAATTACTTTTCTTAACGGTAGGTCTAATAATACGGCATATTTGAAATCAACCGGTGCAGGTTTCCCTTTTGGAAGTAAAACATACTGAGCAAATATTTTCGAGGTATCTTTCCAATCCGTTACGGTGATTACCTTAAAACCATTGTAGTAATCAACTTTAAATCCTTTGGCATACTTGACCGGGAGGAATGCTTCCCTCATGCAATGAGTATGGACAGCTTCTTTGGTTTGTGAAGTATCTTTACAAGAGGATGGACCACTGAGGATAGCCCACATTACCAAAGCAACTGTAAACCGTGAACCGTGAACTGTTAGCTGTTCCCTATTCATGTGTAAAAGCAAAATTGTCGGAGATAATTCCCGCAAGGAAGGAATGAATTAATGTTCCCGTTTTGTCGTGACGGTAAACACGTGATGATTGAACATAGTCCAAAGCATCGCTTAGATAAATATCGCTATTTACCGGGTCAATTCCCATGGAATAGACATTGGATGCGGTAGAAGTAAAAAGTAAGCTGGGTGAAAAGTTCGAAATGGACGTGCTATAAATGTTTTTGCCTGACAGGTAAAAAAGCGTTTCTCCTTTTCCGTCAATGGATAAATGATTTAGGTGAATGTTAGATGAACTCAACGAGAATTGCGAAACTGTATTAAATTCTTTATCAAAACATATCAGCTGCGCATTAGTATTGGTTGCTGTATCTTTATCCAGAGCAATCCAAAGATGTCCGTTTTTATCTTTTACAATTCCTTCCGCATCTCCGATAAATTCTTTTTTATCAAGTAATGTGTTGTCGGAAATCCGAATTCTGAATACTGCCCCTTTAGATGAAGGATTGGAGTAAATCTTTTTACCCTCGACAAAAACATATTCATCCATGCGCATCAAATGTTCGGTGTATTGTGGAACAGAAATTTCTGTTTTTAAATTTCCCGTTAGGTAATTGATAACGTGAATTTTATTGGAATAAATTTCGGTAACATAAGCAATGCTGTCATCGATAGGAAGAATATAGCGCGGATTGGAACCAGGAATAGCGATAGTCTTTACCTTTTGAAATGAAGGAAGTTTTACGAGCTCTATTTTCGCTGAATTATTTACAACAATGAAAGCAAAGGAGTCCTTTATATATATGCTCTGTGCGACATCACCTAATGAATATCCGTTCACGGTTTTGAATATGTCATTACTTGTTTGCTTTGTTTGCGGGTCATAAAACGAAATGTCTGCGTTGCCAAACCCAAAGTTGCCTTCATTAACGATGTATACTCCCTTGCTTTTAAGCAACTCGGGTTTCGTTTCCTTGTGACAGGAATAGAGGAGTGGAATTAAAACGAATAGTAAATGCACCCTCTTCATCAGTTGAATTTAAATCGTAAGGTTCCTTCAAAATTTCTTCCGGGCATGGCATGCTGTGCTACATTTTGATATTGTGTGCCCGCTATATTGTTGATACGAAAGGAAAGTCCGGTTTCGTATTTCCCTAACCTAAAATCCTTTCCGACCTCTAAATCGCTTAGAAAATATCCCTTCAGGAATTGTGCATTATCAGTAGAAGTAAAAACACGACTCACAAAACTATTTATTGAGCGCATGTAAAATTTCCGGTACTGTAACTGAACTCCGGCAACAACACGATGCAGAGGAACATAGATTAATTGCTTGTTTGCTGATTGGTCGAATTCGTTTGCAGCATCCAGGTTAGTAGTCTTGGTGAAGGTATAGGATATATTCAAATGAATAGCAAATCTATTCGGTTTGCCTTCATCGTTCGTAGTATGAATATTTGCTTCAAAGCCTCTGGATAATACTCGTTTATAGTTCTCGGGCATCCAGAGGTTGCCTTGCGGGGCCCACTGAATCCAATCATTTACATAAAGGCAAAAACCATTCAAAGAAATGTCGAAGTACTTTTGATGGGCATATTTGAAACTGAATTCACCATTCCAGGATCGTTCACTTTTCAAATTGGGATTGCCACCGGGAATCCAATACAAATCGTTGAGTGTTGGAAAGCGAAAATTACGGGAGATGATAGTTGCCGCGCTGAAGTAGTGTTTCTCGTTCTTCGTTCGGTTGCTGTAGGTTGCAGCGATTTCTGGTGCAAAGACCGAAGACTTTTTACCAACCATATCTTCTCTGAAACCTAAATGAATTTTTAAGCCATTAGCTAAGTAGTAATCGGAATAAAATTTTAATCCGGAAGTATTTCTTGATTTAGTTTCGCCATAAGAGTGAATATTAGCAAGCTCCAAGTCATAATTTAATTCTGCATTCAGAACTAAATTGAAAGGAAAAGAATAAGTCGTTGTAAATACATTTCGAACGGCTTGCATCATCGAAGTTTCATCCAATGATACCTCCTGATTTTTGTAGCGAAGTTTATCCTGAATGTAAGCAGAGGTAAAACTCAATTTCAATAAACTGTACTTTGCTTTCCAATTCAGCATGGCGCGCAGTGAATAATCATATTGAGTTTCGCTACCCATTTCCTTACTCATTATCGGTGGAACTTCTCTATCTGCTTCAGTAAGCCATAAATAACAGTTCACTTCATTGTGTGCATCTACTTTTCCGCCAAGTTGTTGTAAAAAAGAAAGTTGCCGAACAACTGCGTTTGTTTGTTTTTGAAGAGGATGCCCTTCTTTGAAAATATTCCGGAATTGAAAGTTGTTTTCAGAACTCAGATAACTGAAACTGGTGGCTCCGGAAATATGGTTGTGAGAATACTGCAACGAACCAATTCCTTCATGTGTTTTGAAACTTCCTGTCCGCAAACTTATTCTGGCAGATATGCCTGAATCTATTTTTAGCTCGTTATTCATTTGTAAAGTTCCTCCTATGGTTCCTTTGTATCCGGTGCGAATGAGTTGTAAATCCTGTTGCATTCCCAGGGTAAAGAGAGAGAGGTCGCACTGCCCAAGGGAAGGAGAGTTTAGCTTTATTCCATTCCACTGCACTTCTGTTTGCGAAGCGGATGTACCACGCACAGCAATAGACGAGAGTTGACCCACTCCATAATTCTTTATGTACACGGAGGAAAATTCTCCTAGCGCATCACTTAATCTTTTACCGTTCTGGTATTTCATTTCGGTAAACGGGGATTGGAAATTGTTCGAAGAAAGATTTTCAACTTTTACTACTTCGTCCAACATGACAGTATCCTTTCTCTCCGCCTGCGAGACAAGCAAATTGATTAGAAACAAAAATGTCAGGAACGTTTTCATTCGATTACAATCTTAGAGGTTTGGATTCCTATAGAGAGAAAGTAAATGCCCGGTTGCCAGTTTGCTGTAGGTAGTCTGCTCTTTACATTTGAGATGCGAATTTCGTTTGTGGTTCTTCCGGTAACGTCAAATACTTTCAGTTTACTGCCAACAAAAGCATCGCTTACTTTCAAATTTACATAACCATGCGTAGCCGGATTAGGATAGATCGTAAACAGATATCCATCAACTGTTGCTTCTTCTATTGATGTGGTACCTACTTGATTGATAACGCCCACTGCATCCAAATCAAAACCGCTGGAAGGAAACGGAGTTGGATAAGGGTCGTTTATTTTCTTCCCGAATTGGTCATGACTTGCAAATTGGTTGTTGATTGACCCTACCACATCAATTAGTCTGATATGTGTGATGTGGTTTACGTCCAATCCGATTTCATTCTTCAGTTCCTCTAAATCGAAAGGGGTGCCATAACCAAAAACATATTTGCCGGCCAGGTTATTCACCAAGGAACAATCTACCCCTGTCATTGGTATTTGTGTGGTATCCTGAATGTTTGAAGTAGCAGGGAATCGAACGAAATTATTCCCATCACTGCTTACTTCTACAAAGGCAAATTCAAGAAACGCAAGCGGGCTGCCGGTGTAGAATCCATTTTCGAAAACGGCAAAATCAAAACCAGGGCCATTATAAACCGGATTTGGAAAGGTAAGTGTAGCAGTTCCTCCATCGCCTAAACTTACGGCTCCGTTTTGCCCTGCCATCCCTATGGCGGAGTTTACGTCTCCCACACTTGTATAACCCGAATCGGGTTTAGCAATATCTACGTAGCCTCGTTGGATTACACATCCGTTTGCCCATTCAACAAACACTGCTGAGTCTTTGGATATGGCCGTTGTGCCAGGCATGTCAGCAGCCGGGGCAAATTGGGCGTTAGCAGGAAAACAAAACGCAACGCTCCATCCCAGTAGCAGGAACAAGCGAAATCTTTGTTTTGTTGAGCGTTGCATTTTCATGTTCAACAGCGACTATTGTTTAACGACTTTGTTCAAATAAATTCCGGTGTCGGATATTATCTTTAGAAAATAGACTCCTGATGGAAAATCTTGGGTATTAAGCTTGATTTCATTTTTATCTTCTGAAGAGGACTTGGCTACCAGAGTTCCCTCTAAGTTGTATAGTTCAAGGCCCTTTATTGAAACAGATGAACTAATCGAAATAGTGTTAGTGAAGGGATTCGGGAAAATTTTAGTCTCGATTTCCTGCAAGCTGTATATTGCGTTAATGCCGGTCACATGAACGATTACTCGAGCGTTGTCACAGGCGTATAAATCATCACATACTCTATAGAAAAGTGTATCTACACCAATGAAGCCAGCAGCCGGGGTATAAAGGATTTGGCCGTTAATCACAGAATCGGTTGAACCGGCCACTTGAGGCGATCCAATCAATTCTACGGTTAATGGGTTTAGTACTAATCCTGCATCGTTGGCAAGAACGGAAATTAGAGTATCAACGTTATTATCGATACTTACTTCGTCATCATTTGCTGAAGGCTGAGCATAGGCAGTGTCCATGGTAGTGAAATTATCCAGTGCAAAGTAGGCCGGAGTGTTCATGTATCCGAAGGCTGTGTCTGAAGATGAAAGTTGGAAGGTAAGACTATCCAGATTCCCCAGTGAGCGGAGGTCAAGCCAGGTCCAGTCGCGAACTATATAATCCTGAGTGCTGTCGGCAGAACGGAAATCGGCCAGAAAGAAATCTACTGCCTGCTGCTTGAAAGCACCGTTATACCAACCCAACACTCTTAACTGCAACCAATCGGGGTCGGTTCCCGTAGCTCCGCCAAACTTCTTGGCAAATTGGTCTCCGCTTTTCATGCTTAAGTAAGCATAAGTAGCGTTAGTGATATAAAAGCCCTTTACCATTTTTCCTGAAGCATTTCCTGTGAGGCGAATCTTTGTGTTACCGTATTCATCAGCAACAGCATAGTTAGTTGAACCGTTATAACCACTTCCTGTTATGGCGCTGTATTGATTTAAATAGCCCGGAGTAGTGGTATCCCTTTTATTGCTGTAGGTAAAACCGCTCCAGGATTGATAAGTAGTATCATAACTGTTGGGAAAGCTGGCGTTGCCGCTGTTGAATTCTCCGCTTAAATCGCTGCCGTTCCAAAAGGAGTCAGGAGCGAGCTGGAGGTTTTCGAAATCGGCAATTGTTTGAGAGAAAATTTGTGTGGCGAAAAATATCGCGCACAGCATTGTGTTGAATTTCTTCATGGCTGAATGTGTTTTTTGTTTTAAAAAAGTGTTCAGCTACGAAAATGAGATTGGGAAATGAAACCGTGCACTGTTCCAGTTCTCAGCCTTTCTTCCCGAAAGCTTTGAAAATAATTGCGCCGAAGGCAGGTCTTCTGGTTTACTCTGTTTCTATCGCCTTCCCGATTTGCATCAGTGGCTTTGTGAGATAGAAACTTTGAAAGAGCTTACAGCAGCGGGTACTACTCAGGATTTACACCTGATTCCCTATTATGGTTTATGTATTGTAACATACACTCACCACCTTTAGCGACAGCAAATAAAGTTGTTTTATTTACAGTTCATCAAAATATTTTTTCAACATTGCGTTCTGTAACTATGAAAAAGATGTTTTTCTATATCGCCCTTTTGCTTCTGCTAAGTGTTTCGGCATGCCAGAAATGTCAGGAATGTAAGCAGTATTGTGCCTACTGTCAACCTGCCGGCAATACCGGACTGTTGACAAAGATTTGTGCTACTAAGGATGTCACACACTATGCCGTTGATTCTTTGATGACCGCCTATGAGGCAAAAGGTTACACTTGTAAGATGATTGATAAATACAAAAGTGTTTGTGACAATCCAAGCAAGCTTAATGATGCCGTAAACTTCTACCTGCTGGAAGATTACTACTGCTATCCTAAATAAAGCACCTTCTTATCCGAAGATAAGTTCCAGCTTGCCGTAATCAATAATCGCTTTATACTTCACCAAAACATCGGAGCCCAGGATGCCCTGTATTTTTGGCTTCCCCAGCGATTTATACGTATTGTTTACATGACCTAAATCAATAGCCGCAAAAGTGAAACTCTTGATTACAAAACTGCCGAGAGCCCAGGTTTTAATTTTGCCGTAATGCGATTCGGTGGTCGAGCTGTGGAGACCTGTGGTAGATTGCTTCACTGTTTTAAGTTTCTTCTCGTTCAGTTTCTTTTCAAAATAAGTTTTGTCTATTACTGAATGGGAGGCCCCGGTATCAATAAGGAACCGACATTTTTTGTCGTTTAGTTTGGTAGTTAAGAAGATGTGGTATCCGTTTTTGTCTAATGCTTCGGCAGAGATTTTTACGATAACCGGTTTGGTGCTTTTCTTTTTCATAGAATATTGTTCAGATTGAAAACTAAAATAGAATTTACATTTACCGCACCAAACTAATTTTAGAAAAATGGCAAAGCGAGTAAGCAACAAAAAGCACGATGATGGATTCGATTTCACTCCACCTTCCAAAACCTTTGCGCGCATGTTTATTGCGCCTTTCAAATTTTATTTCGCCCCACAGTTTTATGGTATCGATGAGCTCGATGTTTCTAGACCGGCTCTGTATGTTTCGAATCATACCATATTAGGCATCCATGATGGCTTTCCATTTGCCATAGAATTGTATTTGCGGAAAGGTGTGATTTTGCGCGCGCTGGCCGATAGCAATCATTTTAAAATACCCGTGTGGAGTGAAATAGTGAAGGACAATCTGGGGGTGGTAGAGGCATCGAGGGCGAACTGCCATTCGCTGATGAAGCGCAAGGACAGCATTATTGTTTTTCCCGGGGGGACGCGCGAAATTTGTAAGAAGAAAGGAGAGGAGTATATTTTGAAATGGCAGGACCGCAAGGGTTTTGTAAGGCTGGCTATGGAGCACGGCTACGATATTATACCCGTGGCAGCAGTGGGAGCGGAGGAGACTTATACGGTGGTGAAGGATTCAAACGATATTCTGAATTCGCCTTTCGGAAAGTTTCTAAAATTTATTGGTGTGGCGGAGAAGTATTTTAAGAACGGTGAGCTGATGCCCCCCGTAGTGCGCGGCATTGGCGACACTATTATTCCGCGACCCGCTAAGCTTTACTTCAGTTTTGGTAAGCGCATTTCAACGGCTAAATACAAGGCCATGTTTGATGACGAGCACACACAGGATTTGATGAAAAAGAAAGTGGAAAAAGCTTTGTTGGCTGAATTCAAAAAGCTGTTTGATATACGCGACCACGATACTGACCGCAGCAAATGGCGCAGATTGCTGAATATGAAAAAGCCGAAAATAGAGAACCAGTAGATTGGTGATTGGTGGATTAGCGGACTGGTTGTCTTTTACTAATCTACAAATCGCTGATTAACCAATCAACAATTATGCACCCATGAAAAACTTCCGCACGGTTGTAGCACCCGATAAGGCTTCTTTCCAGATTAACCATGCCCATAAGCTCGTGAGCATTGGCTCCTGCTTTTCGGAAAACATCGGCAAGAAATTTCAGGAGTATAAGTTCGATATCAATATCAATCCGTTTGGGCAGCAATACAATCCCGCTTCTATTGCCACTGCCATTAACCGCCTGCTTGAGCCGGTGCCTTACACCGAAAAAGATTTGGTGTATCACGATGAGTTGTTTCACAGTTTCGACCATCATGGTAGTTTTTCGCGCAGCACCGAGAAGGAAACGCTGGAGGTGATTAACTCCAATCTGGAGATTGCCTCGAAGGCCTTGAAGGAAGCCGATGTGCTGTTTCTTACCTTCGGCACAGCCCATGCTTTTAGTTTGCTCAGCAATCAGAAAACGGTTTCCAACTGTCATAAACTTTCGGGCAATCAGTTTGAGCGGTTTATGCTTTCTCCCGGTGATATAAGCCGGGTCATGACCGAATCTATTTCGAATCTGCGCAAGATAAATCCGGAGGTTCGCATTCTAGCCACCATCAGCCCTGTGCGATATTTTGCTTTCGGGCATTACGAAAACAGTGTGAGCAAGGCGCATTTGTTTACGGCTCTTCATGGCTTGATTGAAGACTTTAAGCTCGACTATTTCCCGGCCTACGAGCTCGTGATGGACGACCTGCGCGACTATCGGTTTTTTGCCGAAGATATGCTGCACCCCAATTATCAGGCAACCAACTATGTGTGGGACAGTTTTGCCAAAACTTATTTTGATAAAAAGACCACCGAAACCAATAAGGATATAGAAGAAATAACAGCCGCAGCGCGCCACCGCCCGCGCAATGCCAAAAGCGAAGCGCACAAAAAGTTTGTAGCCAAATACCTGAGCAAGATTGAGGAACTTAAAGGCTCGGGACTGGATTTTGGGGAGGAGGAGAAGGTGCTGCGCAGATAATAGATAGCCTTACTGCTTCACGAGTTTCTTCGTCACTCTCCCGGTTTTGTTTTCGAGAGTTACGAAGTAAACGCCAGGGGATAGATTGCGGATGTCGAATTGCGGATTGCGGATTTGAACAGCCGAATGCAATACTTCTCTTCCTGTCAGGTCGGTGATCGTAAGATTGCTGCCAATCATACTTTCATCGATAGATATTCTAACCGACTCAGTAGCGGGATTTGGATTCAATCCGAAATCCGCATTCCGAATTCCGAGATTAGCAACGCTTGTTGCCAAAGCAATGGTATTGCTCGTAGTATTCGTAACCACCGGACTATTAAAATCGAAATAGATAAAGGCTGTGTTGGTTATATTGGTGCCGAGGGGTAGGTTGTCTTTTAGTTTGACTTTGTATTGAACATAACTGTGGCTCGCTGCTTCATTGGTGTTGCTGTCGGGGAGGTTGATGTTGGTGAAGTTGAAGCGGAGGTTGTTGCCTTTTAGCTGAACCATGGGTTGGTGGCTGTAGGCGAGTAGCTGAAAGCTGGCGGCATCTATATTACTATCGAGCGTATCGGTTAGGTAGATATGCTGCGCCTCGGCTGTGCCGGTGTTTTGGAAATGGATGGTGTAGGTAAGCCAATGGGTAGCGGTATCTATATTGCCTGCGGGGTACACTTCTTTCTCATTAGGGTCGAAGGAACCAACTACCGTGAAGCAATGGGTAAGAATATTATTGGCAGGGTTATTATCTCCGGCAATGGGGTTTACTGTTAGGGTAAAGCAAATCTGCGAACCTAAAACAGCCGTAGTATCGGTAGCTACATTGATATTGAAAGCTGTAAAGAAATTAACCGCACCAAAATCTGCAATGCTCCAGGTGATGGTATCGTTTACAATGCTTGTAGGTATAAGCGCTCCGCTTGCAGCAGAGGCATAATGGGCTGCTCCATTTATGATTAATTGAACACTGCCGCTTGTGCCTGCTGCACAGTGGGCATTGTAGAAATTGGTGGCATCTCCAGCGGAGATATTTATGGTCGTAACATTGGCTGGTCTAAAACGAATAGCTGAAATACTTTGAGCCACCAAATCAAAACCTGGTTTGCAATGCAAACCGAAATCCATATCGGTATCAAAAGAATCGAGCGCGGAAATGACTGAAGTATAATAGCCACTATCGGGGCAGGCTAAAACAAACGGAAAATTGGCTGTATCTAAAGAATAAGCATACGTGCCTAAGCCAGTAACGAAAGAATAGGAGCCGTCCTCCAGTGTATTCTGTAGCTGTTGCATGATTCCATTTTGATAAAGCTGAACTTTAAAATTCGAAAAGGCGCGGTCACCCACGTCATTCAAACAATTTGCATTACTATCTATGTAAACCTTACCGCTGATGTTCCAGTAAACCTCGCAACTATGTATATTGAAAATATCGCAAAGTGGAACTGTATTTAAAGAAGGGATACTCAAAGTATTCGATTGAGGATAATTAGGCAAACAGGTAATGCCGGTGTTAGTGAAATAGAACTCCCTAATTTTTTTAAGCCTAGGCAAACAGAAAAGATTGGGATTGTCTCTGCAGTAGAAAGACGTTAAAGAATCAGGCAGGTCAGGCAAGGAACTTAATTGATTATAGTCGGCCACAATAAAATAAAGATGATTGGGCAAGCTAGGCAGCGTTGTGAGGTTGTTACCCACACAATCCAATACTCTTAAACTATCAGGCAAAACCGGCAATGAGGTCAATTGATTACCAATGCAGTTTAAATAATACAAGCTATCGGGCAAAGGAGGTAATTGAGATAACTGATTGCCATCACAACGAAGAAAGCGCAATGTTATCGGCAAGGAGGGTAAAACGGTTAAAGAGTCGTAACCGCAATAAAGGTCGATTAAATGTGGAGGCAACTGTAAACTATTCCCAAGTGGATTACCCCAAACGGTTAAATACTCGATAGAATTTGGTAAGGTTGGAAGTGTGTGAAGGAGGTTTTCACTACATGAGAGCCATCTCAAATTATTTGGCAAAGGAGGCAAGGTGGTAAGATGATTATTACTACAATTAAAATCAATCAGACCACTTGGAAGGGAAGGCAATAAGCTAATATTGTTGGATAGACAGTATAGATACAGCAAACTATCGGATAGAGTTGGAAAGGAAGTTATATTGTTTGAACGGTAATCTAAGTAATATAATGTTTTAGGAAGTGGAGGTAAGAAAGTTAGATTATTATGTGCACAAAGAAGGGAAGTAAGCTCGTCAAAATATTGAATACCAAAAAGATCATGAATATTTTGACCACTCACACCAACAATGGCGGCATGTATTACAGCATCACATGTCGTATCCATCTGCCAGCCTACCGTGCTATTTCCTTGCAAGCATTGACTATAGTTATTTGTATTCAACCACGTCCCAAAATTCGTATCGGGAATACTCACCCACTGCGCGTGAGAGACAAAAGACATTAGACACAAGACAGAAGACAATACAACCGAGCGCAATAGGTTCTTCATAGCGGGTTATTTATTCTGCAATGAAAGTAACCTTCTTTCCAATATCTATAAAATAAAAAGTTCCACTCCTTGTGGGAGTGGAACTTCTGAATGCTTGCTGTTGGTCAGCGACCAACAGGAGCGCCCTAACTACTATGGAAAAACAAAACTAACCGCAGTAGTGGCACCTGCCACTATGGTTGGCGTTTGGGTTTGTATAGCTGCCGGATTGCTGTTGATGAATGCCTGCACGGTTTGCACACCAGCGGGCACGCCTGTAATAGTAAAGTTGCCCATAGGGTCGGTGGTGGCTGTGAAGGCCGTGCCGGGTATGCTAACGGTAGCCGGTGGAAAGCCCGGTGCCGACACATTGCCGCTAAGCGTGCCGGTGGTGGCTACCGAGGCCAGGGTCATATTAAGGGTAGTAACCGCTCCTGCGGTAACTATTACGCCTGGTATGGTTTTGTCGAGGTAGCCCGCTTTGTGAATTTGTATCGTATAGCTGCCCGCGGGCTGGTGGGCTAAATAGTAATTGCCGTTGCCTTCGCTCAATACCGTCACATCGGGTTCTACCATCGTAATCACCACATCGCCCAGGTTGGCGCCTGTGGCGCTGTCAGTCACCTTGCCGGCAATGGAATATTCATCGGGGTTTAGTGCTTCGCCAGGTATCGGCACATACACCACTCCCCATTCGCGGCATTTGCGCCTCATGCTCGGCTTGTTGCCTTCATCAAAAGTAGTTTCGGTTTCGTTCCACATTTTCAAAATCAGTTTGTCGCATTCTTCATTATCTGCTTCCACTGCTTCTTGTGCATAATCATACACCTCCTTGGCATTCGCTTGCTGCAAATTGGCATTCTCGAAATTGTTCAATGCCGTAGTTACATCGGCCAGCGAAGGAAAAGTGATAGGCGCACCACCGCCCGCTATGCGCGCTGCTTCGCCTGTCAATATTTTATTGCCCCAAAAACTAATGTCGGCCTCGCTTTTCACCGTTGGTATCTTGTTATCGGTTAAGGCCAATCCATAGCCCGCCCTTATTTCTTCCGGAAAAACTTCCCGCGCTATAGCATTTTGCATAGCCGAATAAAAGTGAAGAATATTCAACTCCGCTTTTCTGCGCGTGGTTTTTACCAAATGAGTGGCGGCACCCTGCGCAATCAAGGCGGCATCCACCGCATCAATCTTTATTTTATAAGGGCCATAAAAAGCATCTAACCGCAAAATGGTGGCGGCTGAATAGGGAATAATAAGCGGGGCAGGCACCATATCTTTGCGGGCTTTTCCGGCTTTTAAGGCATTAAAACGCTGCCTATACGTTTGAGGTTTTCTTCTGGTAGACATTTTGTTTGTTGTTGGTTTTTATTTATAATTAACTGATAATAAACATGATAGAGGGCCACGGAGAATTCCGCGCGATAGTTTCAACCTTGAAATCGGGCGCAGAAAAATTCCGTGAGGCTGTTTCAACCTTGCCATCATGCCCCGAAAATTTCCGTGGCATGATTTCAACCTTGCGGCAAGCCACGAAAAATTCCGCGACCCGATTGCAACCTTGCAGCGCGCCCCGAAAAATTCCGTGAGGCTGTTTCAACCTTGCAGAACATCAAGAAAATTTCCGTGACACGATTTCAACCTTGTGGTGAGCCCCGAAAAATTCCGCGATGCGATTGCAACCTTGCGAAGCGACCCGGAAAATTCCGTCATACTATTTCAACCTTGCGGCTGTATCAAGAAAAATTCCGTGACACGATTGCAACCTTGCGGAACGACCGGAAAAATTTCCGTGGTTCGATGGCAAGCTTGCAAGGTATAGTTGCAAGACTGTTTTACTGTAGGATAACATTACACGACTGTCAAAGAACGGAGTAACAATTTCGAGGCACAAATCTGGAGAATAGAAAATAAATTCTGTGGCGGTAAAACACCATAAACGTTAAAAGTTTATTCTATTTTTGGACTACTAAATAGATGCTTATGAAAATAAACCATGCTATCCAATGCCTTGCAAGTGCCATTCTCAACTTGCGCATAAACCACACACCGAAACAAGGTGCATTCGCTCAAGCTGCCGATATTGAACCTTCGCATTATTCTAAAGCTGAGAGGGGGATTTTCGATATGCAGATGAGCACCTACTTTAAAATCTGCCGCGCGTTGCGTCTGCCACCCTGGGTGGTCATGCAGATGGCCATAGAACCTTTTTTAGATTTTACCGAAAAGGATGACACTTTGTGGAAGTAACTGAAAACAAAAAAGCCGAAGAAAATTCTTCGGCTTTTTGTTTTTTAATATCGTCTGTTTTTATTGTCCCAGATACGCTTTCAGCGATTTGCTGCGCGATTGTGAACGAAGCTTGGTAATAGCCTTGTCCTTAATCTGGCGGATACGTTCGCGGGTAATGCCGAGGCTGTCACCAATATCTTCCAAAGTCATAGGATGCTCTACCCCGATTCCGAAGAACAATTTGATAACCTCTTTTTCTCTATCGGTCAAAGAAGCCAGGGTTCTTTCAGTCTCAATACGCAAAGAATCTTTATAGTCCAAGTGATTGTCAGCCTTTTCAGCGTTGAAGTTTTCCAACACATCAATCAGGGCATTCGATTCACCATCGGTGAAAGGAGCATCCATCGACACGTGGCGGGCCGAAATACCTAAGGTAGCGATTACTTCTTCTACCGTTATTTCAAGCACCATTGCTACTTCATCAGGCGTAGGTTCGCGCTGATATTTTTGCTCCAATTCTGAAAACACTTTGTTTATCTTGGTCAATGAGCCCACTTTGTTCAGCGGCAAACGAACCATACGTGAATGCTCGGCCAAAGCCTGAATGATAGACTGACGAATCCACCAAACCGCATACGAAATGAATTTGAAACCACGGGTTTCGTCAAACTTCTGAGCGGCTTTCACCAATCCTAAGTTTCCTTCATTAATCAAATCGTTCAATGAAAGTGAATTGTTTTGATACTGCTTAGCCACCGATACCACAAAACGCAGATTGGCTCTTGTTAGCTTTTCCAAAGCAGTTTGGTCACCGGCACGAATTCTCCGCGCCAAATGCACCTCTTCTTCCGGTGTCAACAAATCCTCTTTGCCAATTTCCTGTAAATACTTTTCAATTGACTGACTTTCGCGGTTAGTAATTGACTTGGAAATTTTGAGTTGTCTCATTCTTTTCTATTTGTTTTTTTAGGTAAAGCCTTCTTTTTTACGGAGGGCGAATATAAAATTTATTGCGTTATGCTGACAAGATACACTTCAAAACGGGAAAAGGCAAGTGGTTGTTCATTATTTTAGGATAAATAATACAACCTGCCTTCTGTGTTATATCGAGTCATTATCGGGATATTAGCCCTTTTGACTATCCTGCTTTCTTTAGGTTTTTTACTTTAATACCTATGAAATCCAGCCGTTCTACAGATTGTCAGCCTGGTTTCTAAGAAAGATTATTAATAGCTTCTTTCATCTTATCCTTAAGGGCTGACGAAACAAGAACTAACGGCAATCGAAGGTGACTATCACAAACTCCCAACAACTCCAGTGCACATTTTACTCCACCCGGATTCCCTTCTGCAAACAGCATATCGGTTATATCGTTCAGCTTATAATGAAGCGCGTGTGCTTTCACAAAATCGCCTGCCAAAGATTGACGAACCATTTCGGTAAAAATTGCAGGGAAGGCCTGCCCCACCACCGAAATGACCCCATCAAAGCCATACGCCACTAAACCGAGCGTAATATTATCGTCTCCCGAAATAAGCAGGAAATCTTTTGGCTTGTTTTTTACAAGCGCCATGCATTGGTTAAAATCGCCTGAAGCTTCTTTCATGCCAATAATGTTCTCCACCTCAGCCAATCGAAGTGTGGTAGCTGCCGTCATATTTGATGCCGTGCGGCCCGGTACATTATAAAGCAGAATAGGTTTTGGGGCAGAAGCTGCAACCGCTTTATAGTGCTGAAAAATACCCTCCTGCATTGGTTTATTATAAAAAGGAGAAACCGAAAGAATGGCATCCACTCCTTTAAAATGGAATTGCTCGATATCCTTAATAACTCCATGAGTGCTGTTTCCTCCAAAACCCGCCACCACCGGCACCCGGCCTGCATTTTTTTCAATCGTAAAATTCAGCACGTCCAGTTTCTCTTCCTTCGACAGGCTTACACTTTCACCGGTAGTCCCCAAAGACACCAGATACTCTACCCCACCGGTAATACAATGATCAATCAATTTCTCCAAACCCGGGAAATCAATTTCACCTTTGCTGTTGAATGGAGTAATAAGGGCCACCCCTGTGCCACGTAGTTTACTTTGAATCATATTTTATAGCGTTTAGAAAATGTGTTGCCTGTTGCAGGAAATAAGAAAGTTCCTTTTTGCTGTCGGTGTTTATCATCATTTCGTAATAGTCGGTTTTCTGTTCCGAAAAATGACCCACACGCCATTTAGCCCGAGATGTTCTTACAATATATTCCAACGGGTAGCTGCTATCCATAAAACAGGCCAGCAGCAAATCAAATTTTTGAGCCGCAAATTTCTCTACCCGCTCATCTACCGGGGTTAAGTTCCAGCTGAGGTTTTTTGTGTTGAACAGTTCTATACCGGGTTTGGCTTCTATCTTTTTGTCGTTGATAAAAGCAAGTATTTCCACAGTCTTGCCGTTTGCGCGCAACTGCTCGGCAAATTTGCTAATGGCTGCATCATTGTCAGGATTAGTGCTGTCATACACAATACCTAACGTTTTTGCATCGTGCAGATTAGTCAGGCTGCGAGCCGGACTAAGTTCCTTCAATTTTGCAACAATATTTTTTTGGTAGAAATAATTTCGGAGGTCGTTCCACAGCTTCATCGCACTATATTTTCTTCGGTTGATTCATAAACACCAATACCCGAATATTTCACAATGCGCTGGTTGATTCTTTCGATGGGGGTCTTTTCTTCCAACTCCGCTATGTGTTTAATGATAGTGCGCTTCAATGTTTTGGCCATTTCTTCCGGATTCGTATGTGCTCCTCCGAGTGGCTCTTTCACTATTCCGTCAATAATCCCAAACTTCAATAATTCTTGTGGCGTTGGCTTCAAAGCCTCGGCCGCTTTTTCTTTGAAATCCCAGCTTCTCCATAAAATAGAAGAACAGGATTCAGGCGAAATAACCGAAAACCAGGTGTTCTCCAGCATCAGTAATCTATCGCCCACACCAATTCCCAAAGCACCACCCGAGGCGCCTTCGCCTATAACAATGCAAAGAACGGGAACTTTCAATCCAGCCATCTGAATCAAATTGCGGGCAATAGCTTCACCCTGCCCTCGGGCTTCGGCTTCCTCACCCGGATAGGCACCCGGAGTATCAATCAAAGTAACAATTGGCTTATTGAACTTTTCGGCCAACTTCATTAATCGCAACGCTTTTCGATAGCCCTCAGGATTCGGCATACCAAAATTTCGATACTGCCTCATTTTTGTATTCACACCTTTTTGATGTCCAATAAGCATATAGGTTTTGCCGTCAATTTCGCCTAAGCCGCCAATAATTGATTTGTCGTCCTTAAAATTACGATCACCAAACAGCTCAACGAATTTGTTGCAGATGTATTCAATATAAAAAAGGGAATAAGGACGATCGGGATGACGGCTTACCTGTATGCGCTGCCAGGTACTAAGAGTAGAATAAATTTCCTTTTGGCGGTCCCTAAGTTGGTATTCCACTTTAGAAACAATCTGCTCCTTTATAACTGGGCTGTCATACTCGACCGCTTTTACTCGTTCGAGCTCAAGAAAGAGTTCTTCAATAGGTTTTTCAAAATCGAGGAAGTTCATAAGGCGAATAAACAAAAAATCCGCTCTATATATAGAGCGGATTTTAAGATTGTTGGCCCAACTGGATTCGAACCAATATACACAGTACCAAAAACTGTAGTCCTGCCGTTAGACGATGGGCCAATGCTTATTTTAAAAGCGGACGCAAAAATAATCATCTCGAATACTTTTGCAACTGTGGCGCAAAATAAAAGCGCAATTATTTTCAATCTTCCGGTATTGCTGTAGGTGCAAAAGATAAGTTTCTAATCTTTTGCGGCATAAACAGCCATAACGGCTACGCCCACCCATACTAAACCTTTAGCAAGGAAAAATAAAAACCCCGCCAGTCCAAATCGCTTGAACCAGACTTTCCATTTCGATGGATTAAATTCTTTTTCGTTTCCCATTATTTTTTGAGAATTCAATGCTATCAATTATTCGCGATTTATCAATATCCGTCTGTCAAAGTTTTAAGGAATGCAACTATATCATCTATTTCCTGAGGAGTAAGATGTAAATCGCCCAGTTCATCTTTGTTTACATTTTGGCTTGCTTCGGGTGCCGGAAATTTGCCGGGTACATCTCGTTCTGAATAAAATCGTACCGCATCGTTCAGGTTGTCGAAATAGCCGTTGTGAAAATAGGGAGCACTGACAGCAACATTGCGCAAAGACGGCACTTTAAATTGTCCGTTCATGGAAGGATTATTGACAATAGCTCCTAAGCCCCAATCGGATTGGGAGGTCGTTGCATTGGGATTGTGTGGCAGGCCTATATTGTCATAAGTAAAGTCGGTAAACAAAGCAGCACCGAAATCATTGTCTGCATCACTTGGATGACAATTGGCACATTTGCCTTTGGCGGTATCGTTGAATAATTGCAAGCCGCGAAGTTCCTGAGGCGTAAGGGATGCTTCACCATCTAAGTAGGCATCGTATTTACTGCTGAAGGGGCTTACCTGTTCGCTGCGCTCAAATTCTGCGACTGCTTTTGAAATGGCATCAAAGGCCGCTGTGGTATCATCAAAAATATTCTTGCCGAAGGTGTTTTTAAACAGAGTGGCATAATTGGCTTGACTCACTTTAGTAACAACCTCACTAATACTGCCGTTATTCATTTCTAAATGATTCAGCAATGGAAAACGAACTTGTTCTTTGAGCGAATTAACTCTACCATCTAGAAATAGTCCTCCTACAAATGTGGAGTCTACATTGTCAAAATATCGAACGGGGGAAAAAGACAAATAACCCAGCGGAGGTGCGTTGCGGTTGCCAAATCGTCCGGCAACTGCACCTTCTGAAAATGGTTTAAGCGCTGGATCGCTGAAACCGGTAGCCGGATTATGGCAGCTGGCGCAACTTTGACCTGCAGGAGAGGAGAGATTCTTATCGAAAAAAATTTTCTTGCCGATTATCTGAACCTGATTCAGATCGGCAAGATTGTGTTCGAAATCGTAGGTGGTGGTTTCGTTGTCGCGTTTGCTGCATTGCGATAAAGCAAGCAGGGCAAAAACTGAAGTGACTACGACAATCAGCAGTGGATTAAGTTTGTTCATGGTGTATATATTGAGTTTTAGAATTTTGCGCCCACACCTACATAGAAACTTCTCCCGAGTGAAGGAATGATGCCGGGGCCCGGGTATTCATCTGTGCGTTTGGTAAAATACTTTGTACCTGAAAGATTGTTTATACCTGCCTTTACCTGAAACCGTTTCAGAAATTTATAAGAAGCAGAAAGGTCGAGCACGGTATAGGAAGGAACAAGGCCCACTACGGCATCATCGCTCTTCACCGTATTGGAGGCATCTGAAAACGACTTGGAAGTGTGGCTAACCAGCAATGTAATGGAGAAACCCTGCACAGCAAACGTGGTTCCGAAACGGTTGATGAAGCGCGGAGCATTCTCCACAAAATTATTCTTTACCGGACCGCTGGTGTACCGGGCATCAATAAAGGTAAACGAGTTGAAGAAGCTGATAGTACCGTATTTACTTACCGTTGTAAATGCCTTCACGGGGTTAATCTCTATATAGGTTTCTGCTCCCACGTGACGACTGTTCGCAATGTTGGTGCGGTAAGCGTAGGTGTTTCCGTTAGTATCTGTTTTTTCAATTAAACCAATGCGGTTATTGTATTGAAGATAGAATGCACCGATATCGAAACTCAAAAAGTTTTTTACCGTACCTCTGAACCCGAGGTCTGTGTTGAAGCCATTGGCGTCTTTCATCTTCGAGTCTATAACGGAAGTAGTGCCTATGGGCGAAAGCTGCGAATAGTCTGTTGGCTTATAGGCTTGCGACCAATTGGCATAAACCGAGGTAGTGGACGTTGTTTTGTATTGCAGACCAATGCCCGCTAATGGAATATAACGATTGGTGGAACGGTCAGCGTTCACTACATAGTTGTCGTAAGCATTATATCCTTTGGCGGTAGAATTTACAAACTCGAAACGAAAACCCGGTACGATTGAAAACTTATCGGTAACCCTAAAAATGTTTTCGATAAAGGGAGCCACATTGGTGGTGGTGAAGTTCAAATCATATTCATATCGCGGGTCTATTAAGCTTAAATCAAAATCGCTGCCGGTAGTTCCCAAACCGCCACCCTGCCGATGCATTTTGCCATAGAAAAAGCGGAGCCCACCGGCAATTGTATTTTGGGTCTTTCTAATCCGGTAGTTGGCCGTTATGCGCAATTCGTTGGTGGTACTTAGGAAGGATTCTTTTTCTACTTCGCGGTTGCCATAGGTGCCGGTAGCGGGGTCTATCTCATCCGGTTCTTCCGGGCCGCCATCCTCATTTTTCCAAATCAGCGACCGTCCGCTTGCCAGCAGGGACGAAGTAAAGTTGATGGACACATTTTTGCCGATGTTGTAATCGAGTTTAAACGCACCAACATTCCAAGGGCTTTTTAGCCAGTTTCGGGCACGGTAGGAGGCGCGGATATTTTCCTGGTACTGTGCATCGCTGAAGCCACCGGGCATGTGAATACGATTGCGGAGCGCAGAATATTCTAAGCTGATTTTCAGATTTTCTATAGGCTGGAATTGGATTTTTCCATAGCCTGAGAATTGATTGTAGTTTGAATTAGGTCGCCAGCCGCCCATGTGGGTAAACTGGAAGTAGCCATAGTAGCTAAACCATTTTGCTTTGCCTCCAATGGAGTTGAAGGAGTTAAACAGGCCGTAGCTACCGGTTGTTTGCTCAGTCGTAAATTCAAATTTTTTCTCGGGTGCATCTTTTAGTATGTAATTGATTACTCCGCCAAACTGAGGCCCGAATTGCAGGCTGGAGGCACCGCGAATTACTTCTATTCTTTGGACAGCTTCGAGATTGGGCAGGAAATATGCTTCGGGATAGCCGTATAAATCTCCTGTAATATTGTAACCGTTCATTCGCGTATTTGTTTCCTGGCTTTGCGATGGATTTAATCCGCGAAAGCCTACCCCATTGGATGGAAAGCCGCTGCCCTGGGTTTCGGAAAAAACCGCGCCCGGTATACGGCCCATTACTTGCCGTGGATTATTAAGGGCGGTGTTGGCATCTATACTATCGGTGATGATGACCTCCGTTTTTTTGCCCGAATAAATAATGCCGTTGCTTACTTCATTAAGGTAACCCATACCTTTCATGGTCTTCACACTCGTGATAGTTACTTCCGAAAGGTTGATTTTCTTATCCTTTAATAGAGTGCTGTCCTGCGCCTGTAGCGAGAGAATTGTAATCAGTAGTAAGCCTGGTAGCGGGTATATTTTCTTCATTTTTCTTATTTAGATTGAATCTAATTAAGGGCAAATGTAGAAAGCAACTCATGTTTTCCAAATTTAAAGCAAATGATTTTAATCAGCGGGTAAAATGGTCGTAATATTGCCCTTTTTATCACCAGCAACAATACGATTAGGCATTCTATAGCTTAAGGTGGCAATACAATGTAGCTTTAAGTGCAAATGGGCTGCACGGCACCAATTTAATCCTATTGCTATCTTTGAATCTGAAATCAAGAACCCGAGTTTATTCTACTTTACCATGAAACACTATTATTTCCTCTTCCCCCTGCTGCTTAGCTCCCTTCTTTTTTCGTGCAATGGTCCCGAGACAAAAACAGATTCAAAAACCGCCAAACTGGTCTTTCATTTTGAGTTGAATTCAGTCGGGGAAATTACAGACAAGGAGGTGAAAGAGAAACTGGCTGCACTAGCCAAGGACATCTGTCGCAATGCTGACCGGATTATGCTTACTGCCTATAGCGAGCAAACGGGCAATCAGGAAAAGAATTTGCAGATTGCCGCTACAATGGCTGAGGCTGCCAAACAGTGGATGGCGAAAAACAGTGAGCGGGTTTATTATAATGTAGGAGTAACCGTCAAGGGATACGAAGACCCCATCAATGCCGCCAAGCCTGCCGATGCGATTAACCGAAGAATTGAGTTCACCTATCTTACTCCATAGCTAAATGCAAAGGTTGCTTTAGTTAAAATAGATTTGATTACAAATTATTTCTCGAACTTCACCACTCAAATACTTAACATGCTTCGCTGTTCCTCTTCGCTTCTTGTTTCCATCCTCTTTTTGTTGTTGTATGTAAGTAGTTTTTCGCAGTTGCCCAAATACAGAGTAACCAATGTGCCTGTTACGCGCAACACCATTGCCCTGCGCGAACCCTGGACAGGCGGCTTCAATGCTCCGCAGTTTTCGCCCATCAATCTGAATGGCGATAACTGTCCCGATTTATTTGTGTTTGATAGGGTAGGCGATAAGGTGCTCACCTATCTCAACAATGGGACCGGTGGCGACACAACCTATGTCTATGCTCCTCAATACGAAGAACTTTTTCCGACTGATTTAAATAGTTGGGTGCTCATCCGCGATTATAACAACGATGGCATTCCCGATATTTTTACCCATGCCGGACTCGGTTCACGGGTGTACAAAGGAACGTTGCCGGGAGGCGTGCTGCATTTTGAATTAGTCGCCCCGCTGCTGCTATATAGTGACGGAACCTTCAACGTAAACATCTTCACCAACATTGACGACATTCCCGTTTTGGCCGATGTCAACCGCGATGGCGATATAGATGTGCTAACCTATGGAGTCAACGGCTCTACCATTCAGTATTACGAAAACCAAAGCGCTGAACATGCCGGGGATATTCATTATATCCTCGACTCCTTTAAATATACCGAGATTACCTCCTGTTGGGGTCAGGTGCAGCAAAACAGCTCTACCAACTCTATCATTCTGAATGTATCCTGTCCGCACAAAACCGAAATGACCAACCCATCGCAAGGTGAGCGCCACACCGGCAACACACTCTATAATTTTGATTACGACAACGACCATGACGTAGACCTGCTAAACGGAAATATTGGCTATAATAACCTGGCTTTATTGCACAACTGTGGCGATAGTTCCTATGCCCATGTCTGCGATTGGGATTCCACCTTTCCCACTTGTTTTAGACCTATTGATATGCCAACCTACCCTGCGGGTTATGGCCTCGATGTAAACAACGATGGCCTCGAAGATTTATTAGTAGCGCCCAATGCCCGCAACGGTGCTCGCGATATTCAAAATGTACTGTATTATAAAAACACCCAGAACCCCACTTGTCCGTTTCAATATCAAAGCGACACTTTTTTAGTCGACCAGCAAATGGAGTTTGGCTCCGAATCCAGACCCGCCTTCTTCGATTTTAATGGAGATGGTTTGCCGGATTTAGTCATTGGCAACTACGGCAATTTTGTGCCTTATGCAGCGCCCAGATCTGCCCTGGCAGTTTATTATAACACCGGCACCGCCACCCTACCACAGTTCACCGAATTGACTAACGATTATAATGGCTTCAGCTCATTAATCATGGTGGGTACAAGCCCCGCCTTTGGCGATTTAAATGGCGATGGCAAAGCCGATATGGTCCTGGGCGATTACAACGGCTATCTCCAATTCTTTAAAAATGCAGGTGGCACCGTAGCCTCGTTTCCAAGCATGACCAACAGCAATTATTTTGGAATAGATATAGGCCAATTCGCCACTCCATTTATCTACGACTTCAATGGGGATGGTCGAAATGATTTATTGGTGGGAAAAAAGGACGGAAAGCTTTCCTACTTCTGGAATTTCGGTACCCCCACCAATCCACAGTTTCATAACGATTCGGTGAACAAAAACTTTGGAGCCATTAACGTAACCCAAACCGGCTATAGCGATGGTAGCAGTCAACCATTCGTTTTAAAAGAAATTGGTGGCGCTTTAAAGTTGCTCGTGGGTTGTCTCCGCGGCATTGTGCTTAAATACGATTTGGATACAACTAAGCTACGTGGTGGTGCGTTCACGCTGCTCGACTCCAATTTTATAAAGCACGATGTGGGTACCAAAGCCCACCTTACTGCGGCCGATATAAACAACGATGGAATGCTGGAATATGTTCTGGGCAATTCGCGCGGAGGTTTAATGATGTATTCAGATGCCTACTCCAACACACAAACCGTTACCGGTTGTGTGCTCAGCGATGTGCCTGCTTTGAAGGCCGATAAATACAGCATGGAAATTTACCCCAATCCTTCCAACAACTATTTTGTGTGCGAAATACACGAGGCCGATTTTCTGCATCCTAAAGCCGAACTCTTCAATGTGCTTGGCGAAAAGGTAAATGCAGATGGAAAGCTAAATGGCCGGAAGTTTATAATAAACACCGAAGCGCTCAGCAGCGGCTTCTACACCCTGCGAATTACCGATGCGGGAAAAACCTACACCGGAAAAATGCTGATAGAAAAATAGGATTAGCGGTTTCTGATAGCGCAAGTCAAGCGAGATACACAAACCAATTTCTTCGCTTCGTTCACTATTTCAATGTTCCAAACATGAATTGTGGAACCAACATGAACTGGTTTAACAGTGCCATAAACAAACCCTGTAGTAACTGACCGGAGATGATTGGCGTTTATCTCAATGCCCACCGCCATTTGGGCGTTTATGTCCAGGCACAACGTAGAGGCGACACTACCCAGCGATTCGGCCAGCACACAAGACGCACCACCATGCAGCAAGCCGAACGGTTGGTGAGTTCTTTCGTTCACGGGCATCTTTGCAGTAATAAAGTCGTCTCCTATTTCAATAAATTCGATACCTAAAAAATCCCCCATACTTTTGTTGGGAAAGTAGCTGGTTATCTCCAGCGATGGTTTATGCTTCCAAATCATTATTGCCATTTTTTGTGGCACAAAGAAATTCATTTTCTATTATTGCTACTCATTCATTTTCACCATGCGAAATATCCTCCTTCTGGGTGCCGGCAAATCGTCCATTGCGCTGATTGATTATTTGGTCAAACATGCCCGCAAAGAAAAATGGCAGCTTACCGTTGCCGACATTACTGCTGAAAATGCCCTTCAAAAAACGAAGAGTCGCGCGAATACCAAAGCAATTGGTTTTGATTTGAAGAAAGAAAAGCAGCGCAGAGAACTCATTGCTGATTCAGATATTGTCATCTCCATGTTGCCTGCCGATTTACATTTAATCGTAGCCAAAGATTGCATCAGGCTGAAGAAGAACTTGGTCACTCCTTCCTATATCTCCGAGGGCATGCGCGAGTTAAATAATGAGGTGGTCAAGAATGGCTTAATCTTTATGAATGAAATGGGATTGGACCCCGGTATTGACCACATGAGTTCCATGCAGCTGATAGACAAGCTCAAAGCCGAAGGCAAAACGATTATTGGTTATGAATCGCATTGTGGCGGCTTGGTCGCTCCTGAAAGCGATGACAATTTGTGGCATTATAAATTTACCTGGAATCCACGCAACGTCATTCTTGCCGGGCAGGGTGATGGAGCTATTCAGTATTTAAGGAATGGCAAAAAGGTCAAGCAGAAATACGAAAACCTGTTTAAAGAAACCACGAAACTGCAAGTCGATGGTCATGGCAAATTTGAAAGCTACCCAAACCGCGATTCGTTGAAGTATATTAAAGAATACGGATTGAAGGATATAAAAACCATGTATCGCGGAACTTTAAGAAAGCCACCGTTCTGCAAAGGCTGGAATAACTTTATACAGTTGGGAATGACTCAAAATAAGGACTTAAACTACAAGGCATTTAAGGCTTCATTTATGCGCAAAATAGCTTCTCCGGGTTCAATTACCGATAAGCAAACGGACGAAATGTTGTTAAGTACAACCCATCTTCCCGAATTCTTAAGCTATAAAAAGGGAATAATTAATCCCGCTAAGTTCCTTCAAGGAGTTTTAGAAAAAAGATGGGCTATGAAACCAAAGGATAAAGACATGGTGGTGATGGTGCATCAAATTACCTTTAAAGATAAAGGAAAAAGCCAAAAGAAACTGCAATCTTCTTTGGTGGTTATCGGTAAAAATGCAGAGCAGACTGCTATGGCCACCACGGTTGGGTTGCCGGTCGCAATGGTCACCAGGATGATATTGAACGGAAAGATCTCACAACGAGGAGTGTTGATGCCTAAAGATGCAGAAATCTATAATCCTATTTTAGCCGAGTTGAAAGAATACGGTATTGAGTTTAAAGAAACAATTAGTTGATAATGAAAGAACAGATAGAAAAGTTAAACACGAAACGCACGCAGGCGCTTCTAGGTGGCGGACAAAAACGCATTGACGACCAGCATAAAAAAGGAAAATTAACGGCTCGTGAGCGCTTAGATTTATTGCTCGATGCCGGAAGCTTCGAAGAAATAGGCATGTTAGTAGAACATCGCGGAAGAGATTTTGGCATTGATAAAGAAGTTTATTTGGGTGATGGAGTTGTAACCGGCTACGGAACCATCAACGGAAGAATTGTTTACGTATTCTCTCAGGACTTCACAGTCTTCGGTGGCTCTCTTTCCGAAACCCATGCCGAGAAGATTTGCAAAATCATGGACTTGGCTATGAAGAATGGCGCTCCCGTGATTGGCTTGAATGATTCCGGTGGTGCCCGTATTCAGGAAGGTGTTGTTTCTCTGGGGGGCTATGCCGATATTTTCTATCGCAACACCATTGCCAGCGGAGTCATTCCTCAAATCTCGGCTATCCTTGGACCATGTGCGGGTGGTGCTGTTTACTCTCCGGCCATCACCGATTTTATTATGATGGTAGAGCATACTTCCTATATGTTCGTAACGGGTCCCAATGTCGTAAAAACAGTTACCCACGAAGATGTAACCAGCGAAGAGCTTGGAGGAGCACAGGCACATGCCAGCAAAAGCGGAGTTACTCATTTCACTTACGCTAACGAGGTAGAGTGTATTAGCTCCATAAGGAGATTAGTCAGCTACATGCCCCAAAACTGCGATGAATCAGCTCCCGTATTTGATTATGAAGACGGAAATGAAGTGCGCGAGAAACTTAATTCCATTATTCCTGCCAATCCGAACCAACCCTATGATATTCGAGAAGTAATTACTGAATTGGTGGACAATGACTCTTTTCATGAAGTGCATAAAGACTATGCCGAAAATATTGTGGTTGGCTTCGCACGAATCGCTGGGCGAAGCATTGGGGTTGTAGCTAATCAACCTGCTGTGCTTGCCGGTGTTCTCGATATAAATTCTTCAAAAAAGGGTGCCCGGTTTGTGCGCTTCTGCGATTGTTTCAATATCCCTTTGCTTACCTTGGTTGACGTTCCCGGTTTTCTTCCCGGCACCGATCAGGAATGGCATGGAATTATCACCAATGGAGCTAAGTTACTTTATGCTTTCAGTGAGGCGACAGTGCCAAAGATTACCGTAATTGTTCGTAAGGCTTACGGTGGAGCTTATGATGTAATGAACAGCAAGCACATTGGTGCCGACATGAATTATGCATGGCCAAATGCTGAAATTGCGGTGGTAGGAGCCAAAGGAGCGGCTGAAATTATTTTCAAAAGAGAAATCTCAGCCGCGGAGAATCCGGAAGCAAAACTGAAAGAAGTAGTAGATGCTTACGCAGAGAATTTTGCGCATCCTTACAAAGCGGCAGCACGTGGTTTTGTGGATGAGGTAATTGAGCCTTCTTTGACCAGAATCAAGCTGATTCGTGCTTTTAAAATGACTGAAAACAAGGCTGTAAAATTGCCTCGAAAGAAGCACGGAAACATTCCTCTCTAATTCTGTTTTGATTTTCTGAATAATTCTTACATATTTGCGCCCTCTAAAATTAAAGCTATGAGTAAAGTATGTGAATTGACAGGCAAGCGTCCAATGTTCGGACATTCGGTTTCGCACTCTAACGCGAAAACAAACCGCAAGTTTTTGCCGAATCTTAAAAAGAAAAAATTCTTCATCCCGGAATTGGATGAGTGGATTGAATTGAAAATATCCGTTTCTGCACTACGCACTATCAATAAGAAGGGTATCTATAACTACCTTAAAGATTTGAGCAAGAAGGGTGAAATTAAATTGAACTAATCATTTAGAATTATAAACAATGGCAAAGAAATCAAAAGGCAATCGTATACAGGTCATCCTGGAATGCACCGAGCAACGCGCTTCAGGTGTTCCTGGAACCAGCCGCTATATGACTTACAAGAACCGTAAGGTAACTACGGAGCGTTTGGAGTTGAAGAAATACAATCCAAACTTGAAGAAGGTAACATTACACAAGGAAATTAAATAGTAAAATACAATGGCAAAAATTTCAAAGAACGCGAGAACAGACCGTGCTACAGTAGCAGGTTCTAAAGATTACGTTAAAGTAATTAAGGCGGTAAAAGGTAAAACCAACAATTACTCTTTTTTAGAGAAAATTGTACATAAGGACAAAGTACAGGATTTTTTGGCGGGTAAAGAAAGTTAATTCAACTTGCATAAATTATTTCATAAAGCATCTTTCAACAGAAAGATGCTTTTTTAGTTTTTAAGAAAATGGGACTATTTAGTTTTTTTACAAAGGAAAAGAAAGACGACCTCGATAAAGGCTTGGAGAAAACCAAGGATGGTTTCTTTTCAAAAATTACTCGAGCCGTTGCCGGTAAGAGTAAGATTGATGAGGAAGTTTTGGACAGTTTGGAAGAAGCCCTCGTTTCGTCCGATGTTGGCTTGCAAACCACCATCAAAATTATCAAGCGAATAGAAGCCCGTGCGGCAAAGGACAAGTTTGTAACATCTTCTGAAATGAATCAACTCATCAAGGAGGAAATTGAAAATATTTTAGCGGAGAACAAAAACGAAGACCAGGATAGTTTTAGCACACCAGCCGGCAAGAAGCCTTATGTAATCATGGTTGTTGGTGTAAATGGAGCAGGTAAAACAACCACCATAGGTAAACTTGCCTATCAATTCAAAAATAACGGAAAGAAAATTCTACTCGGAGCTGCCGACACTTTCCGCGCAGCGGCTGTTGACCAGTTAGACGTTTGGGCAAAGCGCAGCGATGTCGAATTAGTACGTGGACAACACAACGCGGACCCTGCATCTGTAGCCTATCAGGCAATCGAACGTGGTGTAGCCATTGGGGCCGATGTGGTAATTATTGACACTGCCGGTCGTTTGCATAACCGCATTGATTTAATGAATGAGTTGAGTAAGATTAAAAAGGTAATGCAGAAAGTAATTCCTGATGCACCACATGAAGTCCTTTTAGTGGTAGACGGTTCAACCGGACAGAATGCCATTGAGCAGGCCAAACAATTTACTGCCGCTACACAGGTAACCGCATTGGCCATTACAAAATTAGATGGTACAGCAAAGGGCGGAGTTGTGTTAGGAATTTCAGACCAGTTCCATATTCCGGTTAAGTATATCGGTGTAGGCGAAGCAATTGATAAACTACAAGTATTCAACAAAAAGCTTTTTGTGGAGACTTTATTCAAAGGAGCATAAGTGAAGACAAAAGCGATAAAAAAAGATAAGGTTAGTGTAATCACCTTAGGTTGTTCAAAGAATACGGTGGATAGTGAAGTGTTGATGGGGCAACTGAGTAATGGTGGATATGATGTTCAGCACGATAAATGGAGCAAGGGGAGAAATATTGTTATCGTAAATACCTGTGGTTTTATTGATAGAGCTAAGGAAGAATCTATCAATACCATTATGGAATATGCCGATGCAAAGATTGCCGGCAAGATTGAGAAATTGTATGTTACGGGTTGTCTTTCTCAACGATATAAGGATAATCTGGAAACAGAAATTCCTGAAGTGGATGCCTTCTTTGGTACTATGGAACTTCCCCGTTTGCTCAAGACTTTAAAAGTCGATTACAAGCATGAATTGATTGGAGAGAGGTTTTTGACTACTCCGCTTCATTATGCTTACATGAAAATTTCCGAAGGATGTAATCGCACCTGTTCTTTCTGCGCCATTCCTTTGATGCGAGGCAAACATGTTTCTCGACCAATAGAAGAGATAGTGAATGAAGCAAAGAAACTAGCAGCTCAGGGTGTTAAAGAGTTAATGCTGATCGCACAGGAACTGACTTTCTATGGCTTGGACATTTATAAGAAAAGAAGATTGCAGGAGTTGCTTGTAGAACTTTCTAAAGTGGATGGGATAGAGTGGATTCGTTTGCACTATGCCTATCCGGCTCAATTTCCGATGGAAATAATTGACGCAATCGCAGAGAATGATAAAGTGTGTAACTATCTCGATATGCCTTTACAGCATGCGGCTGATAACATCCTAACCGCCATGCGCAGAAATATTACCAATGCGCAAACACGCGAATTGATTTATAAAATCAGAGAACGCGTTCCTTCAATTGCCATCCGCACAACTATGCTGGTTGGCTTTCCGAACGAAACAGAAGATGATTTTGACTCCTTAAAGAGTTTTATTGAAGACATGCGCTTCGACCGTCTGGGTGTATTTACCTATTCGCATGAGGAAAGCACACGGGCTCATGATTTGGAAGATAATATTCCTCAGGAAGTTAAACAAGAACGTGCCGCAGAACTAATGGGTGTTCAGGAAAGCATTTCGTTTGAATTGAATCAAAAGAAAGTTGGGCAAACATTTAAGGTGCTCTTCGACAGAAAAGAAGGCGGTTATTTCATTGGTAGAACTGAATTTGATTCTCCGGAAGTAGATAACGAAGTGTTGGTGGATGCCAAAACGCATTTTGTCCGTGTTGGTGACTTTGCCAATGTAAAAATTACCAGTGCCGAAGAGTTCGATTTGTACGGTGAGCTTGTTTAATACCTTTGCCGGATGATTTCACTGTTTCAGGAAATTGAGTTCGGCAAAACGGGAATTCTCCCTTTTTTAATCAGCGATTATGTTTCGCAGAAAGATTCCATTACTTTTCTCTCCAAATATCCTTTCGATTTTTCTTCTTTCAAAAATGTAATTGCCGATAAGGCAAAGGACAACACCGATAGAGCCGTGTTGGTAGAAGTTTTACAGTCGCAATATGCTGGCATTCTGGCTTCCGATTCTGTTTCGAAAAATATTGAATCGCTTCTTTCTGCCAATACATTTACGGTAGTAGCCGCTCATCAGCCCTGTTTGTTTATGGGGCCGCTTTACAATATTTATAAGATTGCCTGCGCCATCAATGTTTCGAATCAATTGAAGCAACAATTCCCGAATCAGCATTTCGTTCCTGTCTTTTGGATGGGAACTGAAGACCATGATGTGGAAGAACTGAATCACACTTTTGTAAATGGGAAAAGGATAGCATGGAAAGATGCCGGAAGTGGTGCTTCGGGAAGATGGAACACGGCTTCTATGCAAGCAGCTATTGAAGAACTAAAGACGGTTTCCTCCGATTCTGAAATTGTTTCGATACTCGAAGAAGGCGCGAAGAAGTATAAAACCTTCGGCAGGTTTACTCAATACTTTGTAAACGAAATTTTTAAAGAACACGGATTGGTGGTGTTGGATGCAGATGATTCACGATTAAAGAAAAAGTTCAGCGGAGTGATTAAGGAAGAGGTTTTGAACTCAAGAGCATTGGAGGTGTCGAAGGGAAATGTGGAGTTTCTCGAAACGAATTATAAAGCGCAGGCAAAGCCGCGCGAGATTAATTTCTTCTATCTCGGTGAAAATTATCGCGAGCGAATCATATTCAATTCCACCTCACAGAAGTTTGAAGTGAATAACACCTCTGTTTCTTTTTCACGCGAGGAGATTGTTTCGGAAATAGAAATCCATCCCGAGCGGTTTAGTCCGAATGTGATTTATCGTCCGCTTTATCAGGAAATGATTTTGCCGAATTTGGCATTTGTTGGTGGAGCAGGCGAGTTGAGTTATTGGCTGGAGTTGAAACCGCTGTTCGATTACTACAAAGTGAATTACCCGATGCAGGTAATGCGCGGTTCAGCCGCTATTATCAATGGTTCTGTAGTAAAGAAATTGGAGAAGTTGAATTTGAAACCCGAAGATTTCTTTGGCGATGTGGAACAACTCATTAATCGTTACGTGCAGCAGAATATGTCGGAAGGCTCTAACTTGGAAGCAGAGAAGAAGAAGCTCGAAGAACTTTACGACTCCATTTTAATTAAGGCCGAAGCTACGGATATTACCCTGAAACAAAGCGCGAGTGGAGAAAAACAGAAAGCCATTTCTGCCCTCGAAAACTTAGAAGCTAAAATGTTGAAAGCCGAAAAACGCAAACAGGAAACTGCTGTTTCGCAAATAAGAAGCGTCCATGCTTCGCTTTTTCCGGAGGGCAACTTGCAGGAAAGAAGAGAAAATTTTATTCCTTATTACAACAAAGAATTTATTGCTGCCTTGGTCCAACAGCTCGATGCTTTCGGCAAATCGTTCAAAGTGTTTTTGAACGAATAGAACCGCTTAGTGCTGCGGATGATTTTGATATTGTTCCTGCATCTTTTTCATCCATAGTTCTTGCTCGGCAGGGCTCATGTTCTGTATCTTCTTCAGCATCTCCTGCACATCCACTCCACCTACATTTCCTAAACCTTCGCTCTTGCTATAACCCGTCAGGCTAAAAATGGAAGCCGGATTAGTTCTGCGCTCAGCTTTTACTAAATCTATTTGCACTGCATGGCCGTGCTCGTCTGCCTTTATACGAACAGGGAAACCCGCAGCGCCTTTTTCTTCAAGCGCCTTAAACATGTTTATCTTCCCTGTATATTTTGTTTTCACCTTTGCAAACTCAACATAACCTACCAGGTCGGTACTCGTCCACATTTCAGTTTCGTGTGTGCTGCCTTTGCGTTTCACGCGCACATGGGTGCAGTTGAAGTTGTTTACTTTTTCCTTGCCCACCAGCGTTACCTCATATTCGTTTTGCGGATAGTCCTTCATATCTTCACCACTGACAGCCGATGAAAACTCGCTGTACGTTTTGTCTTTTTCGTTCAACATATAAACCGTTTCGGGTTTGTCTTTCAGAGTCAGCATCACGATGTTGCCAAGGGCTGCGGCAGCACCGCCCAGGTTCATGTTCATTTCGCTGCGGTTGTTTCCATCCTGCGAATACGATTTCATCGTTCCGCTTATACCTTCCTTTCCGCTACCGCCACTCATTTTCATTTCTATATAAAAACCTTGTGTGTAGCCGGCAATGGCAAGGATAAGGATGAGGGCTGTGCTAATTATTTTTTTCATAATTACTGTTTTACATTGGCAATAATAAAGCAATTGGGGAATTGGTGGGGTAGCAAATAATTCAGCTTTTGATTTTAAAGTTCCAGTCAACAAAGGATGGTTGGTGTTCTAGTTTTATTTCATGCTTATGCCAAGCCTCCCTTCACTTAGCCTTCGCTCAGGCAACTCATTCGGTCAACTAGTGTTAAAACTGAACAATAATCAAATTTTCTATACGCAGATTTAGTACAACTCATGCGGAAACAATATTTTCGCGCCTCACTCGTCACAAAGAAAATGAAAACACACTACTCACTGCTTGCCGCCTTCTTTTTCCTCAGTTTTATCATCTTTTCTCAACCTGCTTTTGCCGATAACAGCGATAGCTCACACCTTGTGGTGCAAACCAAACAAGGGAAAGTTCGTGGAACTTTAGATCAAAACATTAGTGTGTGGCGCGGCATCCGTTATGCCAAAGCTCCCGCGGGCGATTTGCGTTTTCGTGCTCCTCAACCCGTGGATAGTTCGACGGACGTAAAAGAAACCACTGCCTATGGTTTCGATGCTCCGCAAATAAAAAATCGGTTGGCAAGTGATGGACCCTCTGCCGAAGATTGCTTGTTCTTAAATATTTGGTCTCCGGCTGCCGATGGTAAAAAACGACCCGTTATGTTCTGGATTCATGGAGGCGGCTTTGTAATAGGCTCAGGTTCAAATCCATTGTATGATGGAAAAAACCTGGCGAACAAAGGCGATGTAGTGGTAGTAACTATCAATTACCGTTTAGGTCCTTTAGGCTTTTTATACTTTAAAGATGCCGAGGCAAACAAACTTGGGTTTGAAAACAACTTAGGTATCAGAGACCAGATTGCTGCCCTGCAATGGGTGAAAGAAAATATTGCCGCTTTTGGTGGCGACCCCGAACAGGTAACTATCTTTGGCGAAAGTGCCGGGGGAACCAGTGTAGAAACCTTGTTGGCAGCCCATGCAGCCAAAGGCTTATTTAAAGGAGCTATTGCGGAGAGCGGACCACCCGCTTTGGTTTGGAATCCTGAAGTAGCCAATACTTTTACTCAAAAGTTTTTCAGCATTCTGGGTATTCATCCCGATAGCTTACAGGCACTTAAAAAGGTACCTGTGGACACCATGATTGAAGCTGCAGAAACATTACTTCGCTACATGGTAGCCAATACCAACTACAAAGTCTTTACCCCTACAATCGATGGCGATGTGCTCACAACCGACATTTTTAAATGTATGAAACCCGACCCGGAATCCAATGTCGCCTTAATGCTTGGCACCAATATGAACGAAAGCACCATGTTCGCCAGCCGCAAGTTGAAAATGGCTCCACGCAATTCCAAAGAACTGGAAAAATATTTTGATGATGTAGCCAAGGATAGCAAGGGCAATGTTACTTCTGCTTATGCCGGTTATCCTAAAAAGAAAGCGGTCTTAGATATTCTCACCGATGCTGTTTTCCGCATTCCCAATATCCGTCTGGCCGAATGCAGAAGTCAGTTCGCACCCGTCTATATGTATCGATTCGAGTGGAGTTCCTTTTTGTTGAATGCCTCAGGGCTCAAATCGTTTCACGGTCTCGAAATTCCTTTTGTATTTGGGAATAGCGGAGGGCGCATTGGCAAGATATTAAAACTGATAGCCACCAAAAAACTAATTGCCCGCTTATCGGGCGAAATGCAACAATCGTGGATTAACTTTGCCCGTTACGGAAATCCGAATGGCATCGGCACCGAAACCTGGAAAAGATATAACACAACTGAACGCGCCACCATGATTTTTAATAAAGAATCGAAACTGGCGCAAGACCCTGATGCTAAACAACGTGCAGCCTGGGATGGAGTAAGCTATTATTAAGGCTGGCTTTCTGATAACAGTAGGGTAACTATCTGTTATCAGAGAAGGTGATGTTACGTCCTATCAAACTTTCTTAAGCAGATAAACCAACCTGTTAATTCCGTGGATTTGGAATCAATCCAAAATCTGCATTCCGAATTCCTTTGCAAAAGGAGAGGGGCCTAGGATGAGTACAATATTACCGCTTTCCCCATCAAACCCACCTCAATATCTCGCCCATCAACTACTTTTCTATAAAACACAACTTTTAATCGAAAAATACCCAATTTCTACCAAATTCACTCAATACCCCCCCGCGGACTCATCTCTCATCCTCGGAACTGCACGTGTCACACTCGGAATCGCTCCTCTCATCTTCGGAATTGCAAGTGTCACGCTCGGAATCACTCCTCTCACCCTCGGAATTAAACGTGACTAGCACAGAATCGCACCTGATTCTGCCGGAATTACCTCTCTAACTGCCGGAATGACAGGTGTCAGCCTCGCGATTCAGCTTGTCAACACCGCCACTGTTTCTTGTTTTTCCGCGTTAAGGTTAAACAACCTCCGCGTTCTCCGCGTCTCCGCGTGAACCAGTATTTTGTAGTTCACCACCACAACAAAATTCCTCGCCACAAGTCGTGTTTCGTGTAGTTCAACAACTGTTCACATCGCCAGCCTTTGCAACAAAGAAAACTACCCGCCCTTTGCTCAAATAATTCGCATCCAATTCGTGTAATTCGTAGCAAAACCAAAACATCCAATCAACCACCCGATCAGATTCTCCAATTCATCAGCTAACCTTCTATATTCGCGCCTCAATTCAAAAGCTATGGCCGACAACAATATTATCTTCTCGATGCAGGGAGTGGGCAAAACCATTCCTCCCCAAAAAATTATTCTCAAAGATATTTACCTCAGCTTCTTCTACGGAGCCAAAATAGGCATCATCGGTGCCAACGGTTCGGGTAAATCAACCTTGCTTAAAATAGTAGCTGGGTTGGATGAAAATTATCTGGGCAAAATCGAAAAGAGTAAGGACTACTCGGTGGGATATTTGGAACAACAACCCGAATTAGACGAAACCAAAACCGTGATTGAAATTATTCGTGAAGGGAAAAAAGAGATTTTTGCCTTACTTGATGAATTCAACACCATCAGCGAAGCTTTCAACGACCCGAACTTAGATGGCGACCGCATGGAAAAGCTGCTCGACCGTCAGGGCGTGTTGCAGGATAAAATAGATGCAGCCGGAGCGTGGGAAATCGACCAGGTCCTCAACCGCGCCATGGACGCTTTGCAGTGTCCTGACCCTGATGCCTTGGTAAAGGTTTTGTCAGGAGGCGAAAGAAGAAGAGTGGCCCTGTGCCGC
The DNA here is from genome assembly GCA_947478005.1 of Bacteroidota bacterium. Taxonomy (GTDB): domain Bacteria; phylum Bacteroidota; class Bacteroidia; order Chitinophagales; family LD1; genus Bog-950. Next base: position 2,236 of record CANJVG010000001.1, on the reverse strand, counting down.
TTGTTGTTGCAGGAGCCCGATGTGTTGTTGCTCGATGAGCCAACGAATCACCTCGATGCCGAATCGGTCTTATGGTTAGAACATCACCTCGCGCAATATAAAGGAACCATCATCTGCATCACCCACGATAGATATTTCCTCGACAATGTTGCCGGTTGGATTCTCGAACTCGAAGGTGGCAAAGGAATTCCATGGAAAGGCAATTACTCTTCGTGGTTAGAGCAGAAACAAATAAAGATGCAGCAGGAGGAGAAGGCCGAAAGCAAACGCCAGAAGGTAATGGAGCGCGAGTTGGCATGGGTGCGCATGGGGCAAAAGGCTCGTCAGGCGAAGAGCAAAGCGCGTATTCAGAATTATGAAAAGATGCTGGCCGATGAAGAAAAGGTAACCGAAGATAAGTTAGATATATACATTCCACCAGGCCCGCGTTTGGGTGCCAAAGTAATTGTAGCGAACGGAGTGTCGAAAGCATTTGGCGACCGCTTGTTGTATGAAAATCTGAACTTCTCGCTACCGCAAGGGGGCATAGTAGGAATCATAGGACCAAACGGTGCGGGTAAAACAACTTTATTCCGAATGATTATGGGCGAAGAGAAACCAACGAGCGGAACTTTTGAAGTTGGCGAAACAGTGAAGATAGCTTACGTGGACCAATCGCATACCAACATCGACCCAGAGCAAACTGTTTGGGAAGTAGTGAGCAAGGGAGGCGAATGGATTGAACTCGGCAAACTGAAAATGAACAGCCGCGGATATGTTTCGCGCTTCAACTTCAACGGCTCCGACCAACAGAAGAAAATAAAAGTGCTTTCCGGTGGAGAAAGAAACCGTTTGCACCTCGCGCTCACCCTGCGCGATGAAGCCAATGTTCTTCTTCTCGATGAGCCTACTAACGATTTGGATATAAATACCATTCGCGCTTTAGAAGAAGCGCTTGAAAACTACGCGGGCTGTGCCGTTATCATTTCGCACGACCGTTGGTTTCTCGATAGAATCTGCACCCACATTCTCGCTTTCGAAGGCGAAGGTCAGGTGTATTGGTTCGAAGGAAGTTTCAGCGACTACGAAGAGAACAAGAAACAACGCCTCGGCATTACAGATGAGCCGAAGAAATTCAGATACAAGAAGTTGATTGCGCAGTAGTTCCCTGCAATATCGCTTCATTATTTATTTCGGCAATTGAAGGTGTTCAATATTTAGCTATTTCAACGCTTACTGTTTAGTATTCATGTTGAGCGCAAGGGCCATTCACTTAAATTTGCGGTCGTAATGAAATCAATAGAAGCTATTCTGTTACTTTTACTTTTGTCGTCCTTTACCTTAGGCTCGAGAGCTCAAGATGAGGAGAAGGTGAGAAGCCAATTCTCAACTACTGTGGATGGTAAGACTTTCAAACTTCGCGAAGTAGATTTGTTGAGGGGTCTGTTGATGACCAAAGCCGCTTCAATAGATGGCAAAACAGAAGCAAGAACGGTTGTAAGTGTTACCTTCAACGGGGCTGGTTATGATTTACCCGATGGCCGTTTGTTTAATGAATCGGTTCAGTTTGAAATTTCTTATGAACCTGAAAAATTGGGACCATCTTCGGACTTTGCTATGGCACTTCAATATAAAGGCAGCAACTACTACATTACCAAAGACTTGAGCAAGTTGGATATATATAAGTTTGAGTGGGAGGATGACAAAAAGCATTTCATTTTGTCAGCAGACTATGATTGCAAATTGCGCAGTTGGGGTGCTCCCGCTGATGGCAAACAAGATGTAACCGTAAAAGGCAGTTTTAGTAATATTCGCATTACTGTGCCAAGTTGGTTGGCTATTAAAAACTAAGGTCTTCTTCCTTGTATTCGCTGGGTTTAATTTCGCTTTCCCTTTCTTTTCTAGGAGGTGATACCACCGGAGTGTGGTTCGTATCTAAGTAGCCCTTAATTCCTTCCATCGCGTCAAATACTTTATCAAAATCTTCCTGAAAAATACGCAAAGTAGAACGAACGAACTGTCCGTCATTGGCACGGCTTTCGGTAAACTTCAGATACTTATCGCCTTTGAAGTTTTCCATGATGTCCAAAAAATAAGTTCTCTTTCCTGCAGGCACTTTTTCTGAGTGCAGCACTTTGTCGTCTTTCATACTGTTTTTATTTTGCGCAGCGAAGTAAAAGATTTAATCCATTCTAAATAAAGAAGCATGGCCAAAAAGATAATGCTGCTCGGCAGCGGAGAATTAGGTAAAGAATTT